>JAFZRW010000024.1 GCA_017619685.1 Schwartzia sp. (in: firmicutes) | reverse complement strand
TTGGCTCATTTTGCCTTCGATACATGCACGGGCCAGATTCACCTTTTCTTCCATCGTCGCTTTCTGTTTTTGTGGCATAATAAAACTCCCCTCATGATGACAGTTTTGTTTTTCACTGTCTCTCATAAGGGGAGCATATCATTTTGCTTGTGCGACAGCTCCTTTTTGGAAGTTTACGCTTCGGACGACGTATTCATATAGACCGCTTCGTCCATCATGCCCTCGTTTTTCGACAGTGCCGTCGTCACGGCGATATCCCCCATCGTGTTGATAGTGGTGCGGAACATGGACGTCAGCGGGTCGATGCCCAGCACGATAGCCGCCGCCTCCACGGGAACGCCAAAGGAAACGATGATCGAGGTCAGGCAGACGAAAGAACCGCCCGGCACGCCCGGCGCGCCGATTGACAGGGCGACTACCGTAATGAAGAGCGCCCAGACGAATGCCGGCGTCATTTCCACGCCGTACATCTTCGCCAGCAGGATCGCCTGAATCGAGAAATAGAAGCAGCCGCCGTCCATATTGACCGTCGCGCCCAGCGGAATGGAAAATGAGGACAACTGAGGCGAGACGCCCATCTTCTCCGTGCAGAAGTTCATGGTGAAGGGCATCGCCGCGTTGCTGCTTCCCATCGAGATCGCCACCGGAACGAAGCTGCCGATCTTTTTCAGGAACGGCACCGGCGAGATCTTCCCCAGGAGGATCATGACTATTGAATAGACGCCGACCATACACATCGAGCCGATGAACTGCCCCACCAGTACCCGACTGAGCAGCAGCAGCGAGTCCGCGCCCACCGTGAACATCAGCGCCATCATCGAAAGGAACGCGATCAGCGGGATAAACTGCGCCAAGAGCGTGATGACCCGCAGGCAGAAGGTATTGGCGGTTTCCGTGAACTCCTTCAGCATCTGCGTTTTCTCGCCCAGCATATTCAGCGTGACGCCAAACAGCATGGAGACGAAAATGATTTGCAGCATGTCCCGGTTTACGATGGGCTGAATCAGGTTTTCCGGCACCACGTTCACGATCATGTCCAGGAGCGATATGCTGACGCCGCCGCTCCCTTCGGTGACCGTCCCCATTTGCGGCACGCCGCCGTGGAACATCAAGAGGCCGATCGCGATGCTGAAAAACGTGGCAATCACCGTCGTACACATATAGACGCCGACCAGCTTGCCGCCGATGCGCCCGATGTCGGAAGCGTTCGAGATGCTGGTCAGGCCCGAGATGATGGAGAAGAATACCACCGGGGCAATCATCATGTTCAGCGAATTCAGGAACATCGTGCGTATGCTGCCGATGACGGTCTTATTGATCATCGCGATAATATCCGGCGAGATCACTTCTTTCAGGATCGCGCCCGCCAGGATGCCCATGACCATCGCGAACAGCGTATAGCGGATCTGCTTGTTCCCCGCCTCGTGCACCTTGATGGTCACGATGTTCTTTCCATTGCTGTGCGCATAGGAAAGTTGTTCTTTCCTCGATTTGAGCACGATGGTCCGCTGATAGTCCGGATCGTTCTCTTTCCATTCCGTCAGGACCTGCAGCGGATTGTACTCGCTCCCCTCGGTCTCCATTCGCAGGGAAATGTCGCCGAAACGCTTGCGAACCTTTACCGTATCGCAGACCTCGGGCCGCACCGACAGCTGGAGGGAGAAAATGTGCTCCACAAGCTCTTTGCCGGCTTGCGTCTCTTTCTCCGACACGCCGAGCGCTTTCAGCGTCTCGCCGATCGCCTCGACCGTCTCCCAGAAATTTTCCTTTGTAAGCGTAAAAGAACGCCATCTTTCAAACATATTCTCACTCCCCGTGCAAACCTATCTCTTGCATTTGTTTCTGCAAAAATGCTTCCAACTGTGTTTTATTTGGAAGCTGAAGCATATAAGTCGAAACGAAAAGCTGATTGTCCATACCGGAAAGAGCGTATTCAACCATCTTCGTACCTTTCTTTGTACAAAGCAGGATTCCCACAGGTGCATTATCGCCGGGAACCATTTCATTTTCCTTGTAGTATGCAACGTAGGCGTTTAGTTGCCCAAGATATTCATGCTTAAATTCATCGTTTTTTAGCTCGATAATCACATTGCAATGCAACAACCGGTTGTAAAACACCAAATCCGGAAAATAATATCGGTCGTCGATGATAATACGTTTTTGCCGGGCCTCAAAGCAAAATCCTTTCCCAAGTTCAAGCAGAAAATCTTGCAAGTGAAGAATCAATGCTCTCTCCAAATCAGATTCCGCTACGGCGTCTTTCGCTTCCAACCCTAAGAACTCAAATGTAAACGGCTCTTTGAGGGTCAGTGCAGGCTCGCTCTGTGGCAAAAGAAGTTCCGGCTTCTTGCTGATACCCGCCCGTAAATAAAGATTCGTTGATATTTGACGCCGCAATTCGCGAACACTCCAACCGCATTTAATACATTCCGTTTCATAGAAGAATCGTTCAAAGGAATCTTCAATGGGCATAATTTCGCGGATATGGGTAAATGAAAGTCGGCTAATCAACATTTCCGGCTCGGTTTCAAATTTGTGATTCACTGAATCACAAATTTTCGCAGGACAGTTTTCCTTTTCGATTTCGTGCTTGCGCAATACAAGTGCTTTTAGATCGCCGATTTCAGGAAATCTGCGAACGACAACAGCAGATAGCTGCGAATATCTCAAATAGAACAAGCGACATAAACTAAGCATGGAACGATCTAAACCTTTGATAGAGAGTCTAGATGAAAGATTTTCCAGCAATTTGCTTCCATACTTTGCCCGATCGTTACCGTTCTGTTCATATTCTACTATATAATAGCCTAGCACCCAATTTCTGGCGGTCAGAGATTGGTTAATTGCGCTTTTTGCTCGGTTGTGTGCAATTTCATGTATGTTACGCGTATTTTCGACAAGATGCTCAAAAGAATTATCCGTGCTCATCACCCCATTTTTCCCTTATAATCTTTGAGAGCATGCAATATTTTTACTTATCATATTTCCTAAAATCTATTATAAATCTTCGACATGAACGTCGTTTTTCCTTTTTCCCGAACAAAAAAAGCCCCAAAACGGGGCTTTCCTTGTATTCTTTAGTATTCCGTCGGCGTGTCGGGGCGGGGCTGCCGCTGATACTGGATGCCGACGTCGCTCTTGAACGCCTGCAGGAGACGCACGGAAAGCTTCTTCCAGTCGTCGAAGATCTTCAGCGAATTGGCGCGCAATACCTCGGCGAATTGCTCCTTCGAGAGACCGGCGGATGCGTTCACCACCTGCATGGAGTTCTCCTCCGACTGTTCCACTGCTTCCTTGACGATAGGAGACATGATGTTGAAATATCCCTGATTCAGCGCCATGACCTGATTGGAAGCCCAGAACATCTTCGTGGGGTCGTATGTGTCGCGCAGGGCGTGGTACGCCTCGGGCATCTTCGATACGGCAAAGGGCACGAACGGATTCTCATAGGGCGTGTCCATCGACATCCAAACCACCGGCGACGGAAGCGCGTCACTGGCCTGCGAGATATGGGAATAGCTGGTCTTCGACGACAGGATGGAACGCTCGCCCATCTCGATCTCGTAATGGTACGGCGAACCGTACATGCCCGCCAGCGGGCTCTTGGACTTGTCGAACTCGGTGCCCTGATAATAGTCGCGATGGATGCGCGCAATATCCTCGACGTTCAGCTTTTTGTCGGGAGTGATCGACAGCGGATAGGTTTTCGAGTCCCAGCTCTCGACACGGGGCGGAAGATTTTTCGACGGCGCGACGAGGCTCATGGCCCGCCAGACGCGCCGCAGGGAATAATACGGATGATGGAACTCTTTGGACTGCAGCGATCTCATCCAGTCCAGATTCCCGTCTTCACCGTATTCGGCCCAGCCGAGGTCTTTGAGCATCTGCGGCAGTTTCGGATTGAACATCTGGTTCGGGTCGCCCTCGCGAATGGCATGAATCCGAAGCTGATTCGCCTCGATGAAAAAGTCTCCGTCGGGAATCTTCTCCGCGATCCAAAGGCCGCCCTTGTGGCCCTCGGGCACCATCTGCATCTCAAAGACCCAAGCCTCGTTCTTGTCGGCGACGGCCAACGTCTCGGCCGTGCCCCAAAGGCCGTATTCGTCGATCAGGCTGCCCATGAGTGCGATGGCCTCGCGGGCTGTCTTGCAGCGTTCGAGCGCCACGCGGGAAAGCTCACTGGCGTAAAATATCCCGCCGCCTTCTTTGTACGGAACTTCAGGCAAATGCGCGGACATATCGGTACATTCGCCAAACATCAGGCCGTGCTCATTCGCCACGCCATAATCTGCGTCCATATAAGCGTAAGTGTGCTCGACCTCCGGGATATAGCCGATAGGTTTCGTGTGCGGCTTGCCGGGATAATCGTACTCGTCGCTCCGCTCCGGCGCAACGAGGTTTGGCTGATCGTAGGCGTTATACTCGGGCATCGTGTCCAGCGCAACCGCCGTAGGGTACACGGGACGCATACTGCCCTTTGGGTGGTCCTTCGCCGGCACAAAGACGAGATTCATCTCCGCGCCGCGGCCGTCGTTCGAGTGGGAAACGATCACGCTCCCGTCTTCAGACGCGCCCTTCGTCACCACCATCACCGTGCAAGCTTCGGCGCTGACGCTCATCAGCGAAAGCATCGCCGCGCCCGCAATCAACTTTTTCAGCAAAAGAACCGCCTCCTAAATTTCTTGAATTTGGTTATCCGAAAAGTCCAAAACTCCTCTTGCATTTTATCATACGCCCATAAAAATGAACAGAAAAAACGCGCCCCGTCGGAAACAGATCCGATGAGGCGCAACGTTGTAATCATAGTTTTTCCACGGCATTCTTGGAGCCGAAATTTTGGCAGTGAGCGATTCCTTCCACACTGACCGCCGACGCGCCCCAGCGTTTCTTGTCCGCGCCGACAGGGCAAACAGCGGTGCATAGGCCGCAGGGATAGCGGAACTCGTTCTTGATCTTCTGGTGGTAGCCCGCGCATTTGAACTTGTCCATCTGCGCGACGGTCTGCCCCTTGACCGGCGTGAACGCCTGCATCGGGCAACGGCGGGCGCAGGCGCCGCAATGAACGCAAAGCTCCTTTTTCATCATACGGTCTGCCGGAAGCTCCGCGTCCGTGATGACCGACACGAGCCGCACTCGCGGGCCGTACTCCGGCGTCAGGAGCGTATGGTTCATGCCGATGGTGCCGAGTCCCGCATAGAGTCCTGCCAAGACTTGCGAAAACGCTGCCTCCGGCTTTTTCACCAATACCGAGATATCGCCGTAGCAGTCCCGCGGGAAGAAATGCGCACGAAAGCCCTGCTCGTTCAGCACATTCGCTACGCGATAAGCCGCCTCGTCGAGAAAGCGGTTCGTGGTGTTGTAAAGCTCCGAATAGACCACGGAAGGCGTCGTCTCGATCATCGAAGGAAAGATCTGCACGCCCATCACGATCACGCGCCGCGCCCAGGGCCAGATCGTATGCGGCCAGTATTCCTTCGGCGTGATCGGTCTACGCTCCATCTTCAATGTCTTTTCCCCGTAGCGCGGCCTTGTTTCCCAGCGCGCCACGTCCGCCACGCCGAAAAGATTCATGTCCAGCGTCTTCGCTTTTCGTTTCAGCTTCGCCTTCAAGGCGACCAATTCTTTTCTATCCACATTGCTCATCTTCTTTATCGTTATCTCAACTACTCCAAAAAATAAAGAGGCTTCGGACAAAAACGCCTCTGCGTCTTTCCGAAGCCTCCGTTTATTTCGGTCAGCTTTTTCTATGATGTGCGTATTATACAAGTTAAAGCATAGCTTGTCAATAGGGATTAAATCATTTCGTCCCGTTCAACCTGCTGCTTTGGACCAATGCGTGCGGTTGTTTCTGGTCTTCCATCTGTAGTGCCCATGATATTCGGGAATATCGGGGTTCTGGATATAGAAGGTGTACGCTACATAAGAACCCTCAGGAACCCAGACGGAATCATCGGGATAGTGGCGAATGCCGGAATCCGACCACATCTCTTGCCCATTGTCCGCGATGAGCGAGAGGTCCATTTCCAGCCATTGGGCGTAAGCTCCCTCGTCGCCGTCGTTGTCAAAGTAGCCAACGACTTCCACTTCTCCGGCCTGATGCATATAGACGTGCTCAGTGTGGAACAGGACATGCGGTTTTGCCGCCGCCGTCTGCGGGGAAATCACCGAGCAGAGAACGGCAAGGACAAAGAACGCGAAGAGTTTGGACGCTGCTTTCATAAACACACCTCCTTCCTTGTCCTTCTTCAAAAGTAATTCTACCCGTTTTTCGTTCCGTTTGTCAACGGACAGAACGAGGCTTTGAACACGACGAATTCTCGTCTGCTCAAAGCCTCTTTTTACGGTCAGCCAATTCTATGCAACTATATTCCTTCGCCGTCGAGACCCGTGAAACGGCTGCGCGTCAAGCGCTCCACCTGTTTCACTGCGCCGTCCTTGATCGTGAGGATTACCTGCCCGTATGGCAAATCCCGAAACGACTGGCGGATTTTCTCTGGGAGCGCCCTGTCGCCTGCAGCACCGGATTTCCCAGTTCCCGCCGTGAAAAGCGCGTCGCCGCCGATACGTTCCTCCCGCTCCACGGAGACGAGCCGCGAATCCTGCGCGGTCAGCACGATCCGACCACTGCCGATCTCCGACAGTCCCCGCGCGATAAAAGCCATCGCTCCGCCGGGAATTTCGCCGGGAGCAAGAGAATGCTTTTTCTCCATATCCCGTTCCCTCCCCGCCGTTTTTGTATTGGAGGTATTATATAGCGGGAATCATACTTTGTCAATATGAATACCTTGCGCGCGGCTCAGCATGCCGCCTGCAAGACACGCCGCAGCAATATTGACCGCGCTTTTTACGAGCAGGCCCGGCGTAGAAGCAAGACCGAGGGCGAGGCTGTCGTAAAGGAACGCGCCTGCCAGCGTATAGCCCGCCGTCATGAACAGGCACGCGAGCACCATGCCGCCGAGGACTCGCAGCGAGGAAAACTTGGGCGCGTCGTTTCCGGCGAGAGCCGCGCGGTAGAAAATCTCCGCCATGACCGCCTTAATAATAAGCGTCGGCAAAATCCAGACGGGAAAGCCGCCCGCCAAATCGGCCAGCGCCGAGCCAAAGGCTCCGGCAAAAATACCTGCTCTGCGCCCCGTCAAAAACACGGCGAGAAAAATCGCTCCGTCGCCTAAATGCGCGTAGCCCAGAGGAATCGGGATCTGCGGCACGAAAGTCGCGATAAAGACGAAAGCCGCCATGACGCCGGCCACGCAGATTTCTTTCGCAGAAACCCGAGGTGCGGCAATAATTTCAGTTTTAGACATGATGAAAATCTCCCTTCGCAAATGGTAGAAAGGAACTTCGTGGAAATAGCCTTCTCCACAAAGTTCCTTTCGGCTTTTCCTATTATATGCCTATGTTTTATATTTGTAAACTGCAAATTATATTTGATTTGCAGCGTCATGATTTATTTCTTTCCTTCCAAAACCTCCACCAACGTATGCCACGAAAGCGCGGCACATTTGACGCGGGCGGGGAGCTTCGATACGCCTTGCAGCGCGGCGGCATCGCCGAGTTCGTCAAGCGCCGGATCGTCTTCGGAAATTTCTCCCTTGATCATCGCAAGGAAAGTTTCGGCAAGTTTTTTCGCCTTTTCCGCCGGCTGGCCTTTGACGAGGCCGATCATCAGCGACGTGGATGCCTGCGAGATAGCGCATCCGACGCCCGTGAACGCCGCATCCGCGACGACGCCGTCCTTCACCGCCAACTCCAGCGAGATCTCGTCGCCGCAGCTCGGATTCCGCCCTTTCAGTACGGCCGTGGGCGCGTCGAGATGGCGTCGGTGCTCCGTGCTCCGGCTTTCCTCGGCGATCAGCTCGGTGTATATTTCTTCAATTCCCAATGCGCATGACCTCCCTGACTTTCTCCAACGCGTCGAGCCAGCGGTCGACGTCCTGCCGCGTATTGTAAAAATAAAAGCTCGCACGACAAGTCGCGATCTGCCCAAGGTACTTCATGAGCGGCTGGGCGCAGTGATGCCCCGCCCGTATCGCGACGCCCTCGCTGTCGAGAATGGTGGACACGTCGTGGGGGTGGACGCCTTTGACGTTGAACGTGATGATGCCGGTCTTGTTGTCTCTCTCGCTGTCGCATCCGTAAAGCTCGATCCACGGCAGCGCGCGAAGACGCGGCAGCGCATAGGCGAGAAGGTCGTCCTCGACGGCCTTGACTCGCTCGAAGGTCAGATTCTCGAGATAGTCGATGGCGGCGGTGAGACCCGCCGCACCGCCGACGTTTTGCGTACCTGCTTCAAATTTCGCGGGAAGCTCGGCATAGGTACTTTCCTGCTCTTCCACGTACTCGATCATGTCGCCGCCCGCAAGGAAAGGCGGCATGGCCTCCAGCAGCGCGGCGCGTCCATACAGCACGCCGACGCCCATCGGCGCCAGCAGTTTGTGGCCGGAAAAAGCGAAGAAGTCCGCGCCCAGCGCCTGCACGTCTGCCGCGATATGCGGAACGCTCTGGGAGCCGTCCACGACCACCACAGCCCCCGCCTCATGCGCCCGATTGGCGACTCGGCGCACGGGATTCACGAGGCCGAGCACATTGGAAACGTGCGTGATCGCGACGAGCTTCGTCTTTTTCGTGATCTTTTCCGCGACGTCTTTTTCCGAAAGATTGCCGTCCTTTTCCAAATAGATATATTTCAGCGTCGCGTCTTTCGCTTTCGCCACGCGCTGCCACGGCACGAGATTTGAATGGTGCTCGGCGATGGTCAGCACGATCTCGTCACCCGCGCCGATATTCGTAAGGCCGTAGCTGTACGCGACGAGGTTCAGCGCCTCGGTAGCGTTCTTCGTGAAAATGATTTCCCGCGCTTCCTTCGCGCCAATGAAGCGGCGCACGCGGTCGCGGGCCGTCTCGTATATGTCGGTGGCCTCGACGGAGAGTGCATAGGCTCCCCGATGCGGATTCGCGTTGCAGCCGCCGTAATAGCCGCACATCGCGCGAATCATGCTTTCCGGCTTTTGCGTCGTCGCGCCGTTGTCAAGATAGACGATGGGCCGCCCGTTCATTTGCTGGCGCAGAAGCGGGAAATCTTTGCGAAAATCCTCGTTCTCAACCATCGGAAAGCCTCCTTTCAATAAACGTCCGAATCTCGTCTGCCAGCGCGGCGTCGGTCACGCGTTCCAACACCGGCGCTGCGGCTGCGAGCACGACGAGCCGCCTTGCGTCCGCCTCCGAAAGTCCGCGGCTCGTCAGGTAATAGAGTTTCTCTTCATCAAGTCTGCCGACGCTCGTCGCATGACGCCCGTCCACTTCCGCTTCGCCGGAAAGCATAAGCGGCGCGGATCGATTCACGACGTTCGGCGAAAGCAGCGTGACCGACTCCCGCTCGCGCCCGACGGAGCCGACGGTTCCGCGAACAAAGTCCAGCGTGCCGCGAAAGATTTTCTCCGCCCTTCCGGCAAGTCCGCCCTGCACGTCGAGCGAAGCGTCGGTATTCTTTCCCCGCTGACGCGCGATATAGTTCATATCTATTTTCTGCTGTCCGTCGGCATAATACAGCGCCACGACGTCGGCGCTGCTGCCGTCGCCGACGAGGTCGACGTCAAGCAAATCGGCGATGCGCGCCCCGCCGAGATTCACGGCAGTATAGACAATCCGCGCGTTTTCCGCCAGCGCAACCTTGACTTTGTCGGCGCACTGCGTTCCGTCCGACGCGAGCCGCGCCCGTATCAGACGAAGCTCCGCCCCTGCGCCGATTTCCACATGAAGCTCGGAAACTGCTTCGTCCCGAGTCACGACCGTCAATTCCCGCGTCTCTCCTGCGGGAATCGTGACGAGCCGCGCGGCAGGCGTTTCCTGCAAAACCTCCTCGGACACGCGCACCTCGTTGACGCCTAGCCAGCGCCATGTCGGAACGGGAATCCTGCCGTAAACGATCTCTTTTTCCGCTGCCGCCATTATCCCCTCGTCCCTTCCAGTTCCATATTGATCAGATTGTTCATTTCCACTGCGTACTCCATCGGCAGCGCTTTCGCGATCGGCTCGACGAATCCGCGCACGATCATCGCCCGCGCCTCGTCCTCTTTGATGCCCCGGCTTGTCAGATAGTAAATCGCCTCGTCGCTGATGCGCCCGATCTTCGCCTCATGCCCGACGTCCGCGTCGTCCTCGCGGACGTCCATGACCGGGATCGTGTCGGAGCGGGAAACGTCGTCGAGCATCAGCGATTCGCAGTTCACCGCGCATTTCACGCCCTTTGCCCCGGCGGCCACTTTGACGCCGCTCCGATACACGGCAACGCCGCCGTCCTTTGAAATGGAGCGGGTATTGATTACCGACGAGGTACGAGGCGCGGCATGGACGACCGTCGCGCCGGTGTCGAGATGCTGCCCGCGTCCTGCGAAGGTCACGCCCGTGAACTCGCAGCGCGCCCCCTCGCCGGACAAGATGCTCGTCGGATACAGCATGGAGACGCGGGAACCGAAGGAGCCGGACACCCACTCGATCAGGCCGCCCTTTTCCACCAGCGCGCGTTTCGTGTTCAGATTCATCATGTTCTTCGACCAGTTCTCGATGGTCGAATAGCGGAGCCGCGCGCCCTCTCTCACATACAGCTCGACGCAGCCCGCGTGCAGATTCGTCACGCTGTACTTCGGCGCGGAACAGCCCTCGATGAAATGCAGGCTCGCGCCCTTCTCCACGATAATCAGCGTGTGCTCGAACTGCCCCGCGCCCGGCGCGTTGAGCCGAAAATATGACTGGAGCGGGATTTTCACTTCGACGCCGGCGGGAACGTACACAAAAGAACCGCCGGACCAAACCGCGCCGTGCAATGCCGCAAACTTGTGATCTTTCGGCGGCACGAGCTTCATGAAGTGCGCGCGCACGATATCCTCATGCTCGCGGAGCGCCGTCTCCATATCGGTGTAGATGACGCCCTGCTTCGTCAGGCTCGACTGTATGCTGTGATAAACTACTTCGGAGTCGTACTGCGCGCCGACGCCCGCCAGCGACTCTTTTTCCGCCTCGGGAATCCCGAGCCGGTCGAAAGCGTCCCGAATCTCATCCGGCACGTCCTCCCATCGCCCCGCCATCTGTGCGTCCGGCTGCACATAAGTCGCGATCTTTTCCATATCCAGCGCCGAAAGATCCGGCCCCCATGCAGGCAGCGGCGTCTCATTGTAAACGGCCAGCGATTCGAGCCGCATCTCCGTCATCCAGGCCGGATCGCGCTTGCGCTCCGAAATGTCCCGCACGATCTCCTCGGTCAGTCCGCTTTCCGACCGGTAGCGCGGCCGGTCCTCGCCGCGCACGTCGTAAAGCGCGCGCTCGATATCTTCAATGAAGGTCTTCTGCTTCGCCATGGCGCGTCACCTTTCCCCTCCGAGAAAATGAGCGTAACCGTGGGCTCCGATCTCCTCGACCAACTCCGCGCCGCCGCTTTTCACGATGCGTCCGTCCAGGAGCACATGCGCCCTGTCCACGGAAAGCGCGGACAAGATATTCGCATTGTGCGTGATGATCAGGCACGCATTCTCCGGCGTGCGAAACGCCTTGACGCCGTTCGACACAACACGCACCGCGTCCACGTCGAGCCCCGAATCCGTCTCGTCAAGAAGCGCAAGTTTCGGCTTCAGCATCAAAAGCTGCAAGATTTCCGTCCGCTTTTTCTCGCCGCCGGAAAATCCCACGTTCAAATATCGGCTCGCCCAGTCCGCGTCCATTTTGAGCGTTTCGAGCGCCGCCGCCAGTTCTTTTCGGAACGCCATGACCCCGGCCTTTTTCCCCGTGATTGCCTGCCGCGCCGTCCGCAGCATATTTTCCACCGTGACGCCCGGTATCTCCTCCGGCGTCTGGAAGGACAAGAACAGCCCGCGCCGCGCACGCTCATGCGTCGGAAGCGTGAGAAGCTCTTTGCCGTCAAAAGCCGCGCTGCCCTCGTACACCTCATAGCGCGGATGCCCCATGATAACGTTCATCAGCGTCGTCTTTCCGGAGCCGTTCGGCCCTAAGAGCACGTGCGTCTCTCCTTTCCCGACGGAAAGATCGACGCCCCGCAATATTTCTTTTCCTTCCACGCCCGCGCGCAATCCGCGAATCGTCAATAAATTTTCTGCCATATCAAGCACCCCTTTACGATGGATTCATTTTAGGAGATTCATCCTTTATTGTCAATCCCTATATGGTAAGTATGAAAATAAATAAAACCGATAGCCGACTTATTAAAAAGGACCGCCGCAGGAAGAGTATATTCTTCCTGCGACAGCCCAATGTCGTAATCATGGAATTTTCAGTTAAATTTTAAACCCGTTGATATATATGGAATTTCTCCATGTCTATTTTTTGCATGAAAATTTTCAAGTAAGAAATTCTTACTTGAGGAAACACCGAATAAGTCCCTTTCACCCTTGCCGGTTCTTTTTCCGTCATGCTGCGGCAGATGCCGCTCGACGTAGCTCTGCTACGACTTCACGCCATCTTTCTTGCCTGACGAAAAAATCCCTCGGCAAGGCCATAAATTGACTTAATCGTTGTTTCCTTAAAATATTTCGTATGCGACAGCGCCTTGCAACAAAATACAGGAACTGCAAGGGGAATCAAATCAATCCTTGCCAGGGGATTTTTCCAGCATTTCATTCATACTGCCGGTTCTGTAGCCGACGAGATCGAGGGTCACATAAAGGAATCCGACGGATTTCAGCTTTTCCGCGATTTCGCTGCGGCGCTCGACGATATTCTCAATCGCGGAGGGCTCGACCTCGACGCGCGCAAGCGCGCCGTGATGACGCACACGAAGCTGTCCTTCCACGAAAGGCCGCAGGATTCTTTCCGCCGTCTCGACCTGCGCGAGCCGCTCCGCTGTCAGCGGCACGCCGTATTCGACACGGGAGGCGAGACAGGCCGCGCTGGGCTTGTCCGCGACGGAAAGACCCCATGCCCGCGCCTGCGCGCGGATGTCGGCTTTCGACCACCCGCATTCAACAAACGGCGAAACGACCGTCGGCGCCAGCTCCGCAATCGCCCGCGCACCGGGGCGAAAATCTCCCGCGTCGTCAAGATTGCTCCCGTCGGCCACAAAGGCAAAACCGTTTTCCTTTGCCCAGTCGCAGAGCTTTTGAAAACGTCCGCGCTTGCAGTAATAGCAGCGTTCCCTGTCGTTCTTCACAATGTTCGGATCGTCAAGATCCCTCGCGTCGACGACGAAATGGCGAACGCCTGCCGCTTTTGCCGCGTCCCGCGCGTCTGCCAGCTCCTCCGACGCCAAGAATTCCGAGCGCGCCGTGACGGCGACGGCTTTATCGCCGAGCGCAATACCCGCCGCTTTCGTCAACGTCGAGCTGTCCACGCCGCCTGAAAGCGCCACCACGAGGCTCCCATAATTTTTCAGCCGCCCGAGCAGCTTCTCCGTTTTTCGCTCCATCTCGTTCCCTCTTCGCATTTCAAGATTCGATACTTTCCCATGCAAGATTGACGTGCGTTTTTCCTGCAACTGTGCTATACTGCGAGAAAAGTTTCAGCGTTATTTTAAGGAGTTTGCAATGTCTATTTTCTTCCCGCTGGCGGCGGCGTTTCTTTTGATTCTCCTGCTGCTCCGAAAACATGTCCCCATCGGGCCTTGTATGCTGGCCGGCGGCCTGTTGCTTTGGATCACGCAATCCAGCGATCCGGCGGCGCTTTTTGTCGCCGCGAAGCAGACGCTTTCCCTGTCGCGCACCTACGATATCATACTGGCGCTGTATTTCGTCATGGCTCTCGAAATCGAGCTCCGCACGAGCGGCACGCTGTCCGGTATGGTGAACGCGCTCCGGCGCGTCTTTTCCAGCGCGAAAGCGCTGCTGGCGCTGATGCCCGCGTTTCTCGGGCTGCTGCCGTCTCTGGGCGGCGCGCGATTTTCCGCGCCGATCGTAGACGAGCTTTCCGACGACCTCTCCCTTTCCCAGGAGCACAAATCGGCTATCAACTTTTGGTTCCGCCACATCTTCGAGTTTTCCAGCCCGATCATTCCCGGCATGATCATGGCCTGCAATATCGCGGGCGTGCCGTTCAGTGAATTCCTGAAGCATCTGAGCTGGCTGACGATCCTGGCCTTTTCCATCGGCTGGTTTATCCTGATCCGCCCGCTGCGGGTGCCTGTCGAGCCGAAACCGCCGGCGGACAGTACGCGAAAAAAGCATGAGACTGTCGACCTGATCCTTGCGCTTGCTCCTGTGGTTTCCACGTTCTTGCTGGTGGTCTTTCTCGATATGAACGCGTCGCTGGCCATGGGCGCGGTGACGTTCCTGCTGTTCTTCGTGCTGCGCGCCACGAGCCGCTTCGTCAGCGTGCGGGATACGGTGGTCGGCGCACTGGATACGAAAATGCTCGGGAACGTGCTTTGCATCCTCTATTTTATCCAGATCCTGACGGTCACCGGAGTGCTCCCGGAGATCGTCTCGGCGTTCCAATCGTCGCCGCTGCCCGTTCCCGTGATTATCGCCTGCGTGTCTTTCATCATCGGTCTCCTGACGGGCATGTCGCAAGGGCACGTCGCTATCGTCATGCCTATCGTCGCGGCGATGGGCACGGGCAATCTCGACCTCGCGGGCATCGCGATGGCTTTCGGCGTCGCCGGGCAAATGCTGACGCCGACGCACATGTGCCTCGTGGTCACGGTGGATTATTTCCGCGCGAATTTCTTCGGCACCTTGCGCCCGATCCTCTTGGGCGAAATCGTCCTGCTGACGATTTTCAGCGTCTATACGTGGTTCACGATGACCGCGTAAATCACTGCCCTGCGTCCGCACGCGCCGCCAGCAGGCGGACGGCGGCTGACGCGCCGATACGGTCGCATCCCTGCGCGAGATACGCTTCCATATCCTCGACGGTACGAATGCCGCCCGCCGCTTTCATGCGCACGCCCGCGCCGATATGCGCGCGGAACAGATCGATATCCTCATGCGTCGCGCCGCCTTTTCCGAATCCGGTCGACGTCTTGATGAAATCCGCGCCGCCCTCGGTCACGCACCGACAGGCGGCGATTTTTTCTTCCGTCGTCAAGTCGCAGGCCTCGACGATAATCTTCAATATACGGCTTCCCGCGACCTCTTTCAGCGCGGCGATCTCCTGCGTGATTTTCGCAAGGTCGCCGTTTTTCATGTCGATACGGTTCATCACCGCGTCGAGCTCGTCCGCCCCGTCCGCGACCGCTTCCCGCGCGGCGGCGCATTTCGCAGCCGTCGTGTCGTAGCCGAGGGGAAAGCCGATGACCGTGCAGATCGTCAACTTTTCGCCGTATGTTTTATGAAGCCGCGCGATATACGCCGGCGGCACACAGACGGACGCCGTGCGGTAACGAACCGCCTCGTCCGCCAGCGCCCGCATTTCCTCCCATGACGCCGTAGGCGCGAGCAGCGTATGATCGACATGAGCAAGTATTTCCGACGCTTTCATAAAATATCTCCTTTATTAAAATATTTTCCTTTATCATCATAAAAGAGCCGACCGCAAACCGCAAGGGAAAAATGTACTTTGCTATGACTCTTTTTTCTGATAAAATTAGACTGATAATTAAGTTTGTTTTTTCCTATCGATATACCGCAAATGATGAAAACGTTGGCGGAGGTTGTGAACAAACCCCATGATTAAGATTTCGGCGTGCGCCATCGTAAAAAATGAAGAGGAAAATCTGCCGCGCTGGCTCGCCTGCATGAAGATGCTCGCAGACGAGATCGTCGTCGTGGACACCGGCTCGACGGACAGGACGGCGGAGCTGGCCCTCGCGGCGGGCGCTCATGTATATCCGTTTGCCTGGCGCAACGATTTCGCGGCGGCAAAAAATTTCGCGCTGAAAAAAGCGCGCGGGAATTGGATCGTATTCCTGGACGCCGACGAATATTTTCAGGAGGACGACGTCCCAAAAGTTAAAGAGCTGATTCGTCGTTTCGACAAAGAAGCGCGAACGGCGGGCTTCCTTTGCCCGATCGTCAATATAGACGTCGACCGCGGAAACCTCATCTCCTCCGGAGGCGTCCAGATCCGTGTTTTTCGGCGTCATCCCGATATTCGCTATCAGGGCGCCGTCCATGAACAAATCGGCGCCAGCGGCGGCACATGGGACGTGCCGACTGTGAACAATGTAACCATTTGGCATACAGGATATTCGTCAAGCGTGATGCAGGCAAAACTTGAACGCAACTTGAAAATGCTGCTTGCAGAAAGAACGCGACGCGGTGAGATATGGACGGACGCCTATTATTTAGCGGATTGTTATTTTGGGCTGAAACGATATGAAGAAGCGATGGAGCAGGCGCACAAGGCGCTCGCAAGCGGCGAGGCATTGCCCGGGATGGAGCAGCGCCCGTATGACGTGCTGTTAGGCTCCATGCTCGTGCTCCGGCGTCCGGCAGCCGATATCTCCAGGATGGCGCAGGAGGCGCTGAAAAAGTTCCCCCAAACGCCGGATTATAAGATGGACGAAGGCATCGCGTTCTGGCAGGAAAAGGATTATGACCGGGCGGAAGAAAGTTTTGCAGCGGCGCTTGCTATGAGCGAAAACGGAACTGCGCGCATTCGTGCGGGCATTCTCAGCTTTCTGGCGGATATTACGCACCGCCGCGGGCAAGACGCGGACGCACTGGATTACGTGGCGGAATCGCTGAAAGAAGACCGGTTTTCCGAATGGACGCTGACCCTCTTTTGCCAGATATGCCGGCCGCTGCCTCCCGCAGACGTCGTAAAATTCCTGAACACCATATACGACGCTCCGGCAGACTCTCGATTCCTGATACCTATACTTGCAAAGAACGGGCTAAATGAGGTATGCTCATATTATAAATAAGGAAAGGGACGTGGAAACATGAGCGACAAGATTCTTCCCGCTGTGACAGACGGAAACAAAGCGGAAACGACGCTCGAAGCGTTGCAGCGCATGGCGGCGAAGATGCCGGGAGGCTTCTTCATCTACCGCGCCGACGGCGACGAGACAATCCTCTACATCAACGACGTAATGCTGGACATTTTCGGCTGCAAGACGGAAGAGGAATTCCGCGAGCTGACCGGCGGCACCTTCATGGGACTCGTCCACCCCGCTGACCTTGAAAGCGTCGAGGCGTCGATCCTCCAGCAAGTCGATAAAAACGCCAAACGGCTCGACTACGTGAAATACCGCATCAAGCGCAAAGACGGTGAGATCCGCTGGGTGGACGATTATGGGCGCCTCATCCACACGCAAGAGGGCGGCGACGTTTTCTACGTCTTTATCCGCGACATTACCGAGGAGCTTGCCGCGCAGGAAGAAAGCCTGCGCCGCGCGCAAGTCATCGAAGGCCTCTCCGTCGGCTATTCGTCGATCTTCCTTTTGAATTTCGTATCGGGCAGTATGCGCCCGTATTTGCAGGAAAACGGGATCTTCCTTGAAATTGCCGAAAAGCTCGCAGGCGGCGATGAACAATTCGCGGACTATCACCGCGTGTTCGAGGAATATGGGCAGCGCTATGTATTGCCGGAAGACCAGGCGTTTTTCCAGCGGCAGACAGACGAAGCGCATATTCGTGAACGGCTCGCCAATGTCCCTTCCTATACGGCGACATATCGCTGCATCGGCGACGGTAAAACGCCTATCTATATGGAAATGTCCGTCGTCCGCGTCAAGGACAGCGAAATATCCGGCGCGGTCTTGGGATTCCGCGACGTGACGGAGCGGATTGCCCGCGTCCAGCGGGAACTGTCGGAAAAGATGGAAATACAAATGGAGCTGGAGCGCGAAAAACGCTCCAACGAAATCAAGTCCGCTTTCCTGTTCAGCGTATCTCACGACATCCGCACGCCGATGAACGCCATCACCGGCTTCACGGCTCTCGCCAAGAGCCACCTGGACGATCCGAAGCTCTTGAAGGAATTCCTCGACAACATCGAGGACGCCAGCGGCCATCTGCTGTCTCTTATCGACAATCTCATCGAGATGAGCAGCCTGTCCCAGGAAAAATTCACGCTGGACGATCTGCCCGCAAGTCTCGACGACGAGGTCGCCGCCGTCATCGACATGTTCCACCCGAAAGCGGACGAAAAGAACATCGAGCTCAAGGCGGATGTGAATCTTCCGCCTACCGACGTACTGCTCGACACCGTGCGTTTCCGCCGTCTGATGAGCAATCTCGTGGACAACGCGATAAAATTCACGCCGGAAGGCGGCCACGTCACAGTTTCCGTGCGTAGGAAATTCGCCTCAGGCTCCGGCTACGCGCGCTACGAGATTTCCGTCGCCGACGACGGCGTCGGCATGGCGGAAGGATTTTTGCGGCGCGTCGGCAAAGTCTTCGAGCGCGAGAAAAATTCGACGGAATCCGGCTATATCGGCACGGGGCTCGGCCTTGCCATCACGAAGAAGATCCTCGACCTGATGGGCGGTTCCATCACCGTCCAGAGCGAAAAAGGCAAAGGCTCGACCTTCATCATCTCTTTGGCCTTGAAGCAGGTAGGCGCGGCACGGAAACGCCTCGCACCCACCGCCGAGCAAAGCGAGCTGAAAGCAGATGGCGCATATCGCCTGCTACTGGCGGAGGACATGGGCGTCAATCGTCTGATTGCGGAAACGATGCTGAAAGAATCGGGCTTCGAGGTCGATTCGGTGCCGGACGGCTGCGACGCGGTGGACGCCATCGACTGTCACCCCGAGCATTATTACGACGCGGTCCTGATGGATATCCAGATGCCCGTGATGAACGGCTACGAAGCAACGCACCGCATTCGCGCCATGAATCGCGAGGACGTAAAAGATCTTCCCATCATTGCACTCAGCGCCAACGCCCGCGAGCAGGACAAGCAGGCGAGCCTCGAAAACGGCATGAACGCGCATGTCACAAAGCCTTTCGACCTTGCGCTCTTGATCGACACGCTCAACGAACAGATCGCGACGGCGAAAAACACCAAATGACAGAGGACAAAAAAATCCGCGGAAGCTTTGCTTCCGCGGATTTTTTGTCTTATACGATTACTCTCCCTTTGCGCCCGGTTGGATCAAACCGTAGTTTCCGTCGGCGCGGCGATAGACGACGCTGATCTCTTCCGTTTTCGAGTCGCGGAAAACATAGAAATCGTGGTTGACCATGTTCATCTGCATGATCGCTTCCTGCTCGTCCATCGGCTTGATAGAGAAGTGCTTGGTGCGGACGATGGTGTATTCGCCCGTATCTTCCTTCTCGTCCGAACGAGCCTTTGCCGCTTTCGTCTCCTCTGCGGCCAGCTCCGCCTTGAAGCCGCCCTCGCGGAAGCGGCGCTGGAGCTTCGTCTTGTGCTTGTGGATCTGCCGCTCGAGTTTTTCCACCACGAGGTCGATTGACGTGTACATATCCATCGTCGCTTCCTCGCCGCGAAGCATAACGCCCTTGTCGATGGGCACCGTAACCTCGACGGTGTGCCGTCCCTTAGAGACGGTCAAAAGCACCGTGATTTCCCCAACCTTGTCAAAGTACTTCGCAATCTTCCCGACGCGTTTCTCGACGTAGTCCTTCAGCGCCGGCGTAACCTCCATATTTCTTCCTCTCACTGTGAATGTCGCCATTAGACACATCCTCCTTTTCATAGGATATTATATATTTATTTCTGCATTTCGGCTGAAAATCCTTCTTTTTTTGAAAAAACCTGGAGAACCCACTGAACAAGGAAAGTGCAAGCCTGTCGAGGGATTTTTTCGTCAGGCAAGGAAGAGGACGCGAAGTCGTAGTCAAGCGCTACGTCGAGCGTCCTCTGACACAGCATGACGGAAAAAGAACCGGCAGGCTATTTTTCCCAGAAGCCTCGTTTCTCCGCCTCTTCACAATAAGCGTCGTAAAGCGTCAGGGTCGGCTCGTGGTGCTCGCGGATATAGGCAAGCTGCTTCTCCTTCTCATCCTCCGGCCCTTCGAGATAAGCGTGGCCGGCCATCTCGAGGGCTTTCGCCTCCTCCGAGAGTTTCTTGCCGCCGACGGAGAGCGCGGTGGATTTCAGCGCGTGGACGTGGGTCGTATAGTCCTCCCAGTTTTCCGCGTCGTAAGCCGTGCGGATTTTCTCGAAGGTCTCCCCTTTTCGTTCGCAGAACATCTTGACGAATTCCTTGAACATCTCTTCCATGTCGCCGCAATACTGGAGTCCCAGCGCTTTGTCGATCTCCGTGCCGCCCGGGTCCGCCGATTCCGCAGCAGGCGTTCCTGCCGCCGCGCTTCCGGTCGTTTCCGGCTCGGTCTCCGCCGCTCCGGCTTCCGATTCGACGACCGCCGCCGTTTCCTGCGCGGCGCTTTCCGCGACCGTCGTCGCCGGCGCGTCCTCCGGGTTCAGGATCTTGCTCTCCGGCAGATAATCCTGGATCATGCGCTCCAAGAGCTTGCTGTTGATGGGCTTCGACAAGTAATCGGTGAAGCCTTTTTCGAGGAACATTTCCCGCGCGCCCGCAATGGCGTTCGCGGTCAGCGCGATGAACGGCACGCCGTGGCACTGGCTCTCCGGCATCGCCTTGGCCCGCGCCAACGTCTCAAGGCCGTCCATTTCCGGCATCATGTGGTCGAGGAATACGATGTCGTATCTCTTGGCGGCAATCTTCTCGAGGCATTCCATGCCGCTCTTCGCCGTCGTGATATTGATCTTCGTCGATTTCAACAGGCTCTCGAACACGAACAGGTTCATGCTGTTGTCGTCGACGACGAGCACCTCTGCCTCCGGCGCGATGAAGCTCTCGCGATATGCCTGCTCGCCCTTGACGAACGCCTCGACGCGCTTCTCGAAGTCGCCGATCGGCATAGGATCGTTGATCTTCTGCGGCAGCGTGATGGTAAAGGTCGAGCCCTCGCCGTAAGTGCTTTCCACGTCGATCTTGCCGTGCATCATTTCGACGAGGCGAAGCGTAATGGAAAGTCCGAGGCCCGTGCCCTCGACGTTGCGGTTCTTCTCCACGTCGAGCCGCTGGAACTTCGAGAACAGCTTGCTCTTGTCTTCCTCCTTGATACCAAGCCCCGTATCGATGGACGCGACGCGAAGCAGCAGGTTCCCGTCTTCGGTCTTTTCGCCCTGCACGTCGAAGGTCACGCTGCCCTCCGGCGTGTACTTGACCGCATTGTTCAGGATATTCACGATGACCTGGCGGATGCGGACCTCGTCGCCGATCAGGCTGTCCGGGATCGACTCGTCCACCTTGATGTAAAAAGCGAGCCCCTTTTGCTCCGCCTTGTAGCGAATCATATTCACGACGTCGTTCAAAAGAGAACTGAGCTGATACGATACCTCGACGATTTCCATCTTGCCCGACTCGATCTTCGAGAAATCGAGAATGTCATTGATCAGTGAAAGCAGCGTCTCGCTGGCGCTCTTGATATTCCACGAGTATTTCCGGATCTGCTCGTCGTCCGCCTCGCGCCGGATCATCTCGTTCATGCCCAGCACCGCGTTGATCGGCGTGCGGATCTCGTGGCTCATGTTCGCGAGGAACGCGCTCTTCGCCTGGTTCGCACGCTCCGCCTCTTCCTTCGCTTCTTTGAGTTCCTTGCTCTCCTCCGCCGCCAGCGCCGCCGTGAACGAATAGAGGGTGAACACGCTGAACAGAAGGATCAGCAGGCCGAAAACCCAAAGCACGAGAAGATGGATCTTGGAAATCCCGCCGGAGAAGAAATCCCGGTCCGCGTAGCCGACGAGCATGAAATTCCAATTCTGCACTTCGGCGGCGCAGGGGAAATATTCTCCGCCCAGCGCGTCCGTAGTGACCGCCTCGTTGCCGTTCTTGTCGACGCCCGGCATCAGACGGTCAATGTCGATCAAGGTCTGCTCGTCTTCCTTGTAAAAAATCCCGGAATCGGCGTTCCCGCCGTAGTCGGCGACGACGCGTCCCGTCCCCCGCTCGCAGAGGAAGATGTGCCCCATGCCAAGGCGGGAAGGCAGCGGGAAGCGCTCGGCCACCGTCTCGCTGCGATAAAATTTATAAAGCACATAACGGATATTCTCGCCCTTAAGCACGGGCACGGTCACCAGTACGCCCCGCCCCGCATAATTGCGGATCGCGCGCGCACCGCGGAAGCTGTATCCGATCTGCTCGCTGGCCTCCTTGAAGAACGGTATTCCCGCCACAATCTTGCCGCCGTATTCGGCGATGCCGATCGTCGCCGACGGGTCGCGCGCCGCCAGCGCGTCGACAAACGCCGACGGACGAAGATTCTCCCGCATGAAAAGGTCGCCCGCGTCCTCCAGCTCCCGCGCCACGCTGTCGAGATGCAGCGTCAGGTCGTTGGCCGCGTCCTGCGTCTTGTCCCGCACGAAATGCGTCGCCTCGAAGTCGATCAGCACGTTCATCTTCCAATGGACGAGCAGACCGATGCTGGTGATGATGAGCACGAACACGGCAAAAGACAGGACGAGCCGCGCCGCGAAGCTGAATATGTTCTTGCCTTTGCTTTCTCCCGCTTCGTTATTCAACCTGCTCGACCCCCTTTACCAGCCAGTTCATGTTAACTCTCAGATATTCGTTGCTGAGGATTTCCTTGGCGTCGCACCGTTTCACGCCGTTGTTGTCATAGATTTCCCCGCCGTAAATCAAATGTTCTCCCTTGACCCGATCCCTGACTGAGCGGGCGATTGCCTCCCGCGCCTTCGGCTTCACCCATTCGCTGAGCGGCGCGACGGACACGATCTGCTCAAGGAATCCCTGCCAAAGGTAATTGTTCGCGTTCGCCATACGTCCTGTCCGCACATGTCTGCTCAAGATATTATGGTAGACGGTCTTCCAGTCCGATTGCACGGCGGTCAGACAATGCCTGTGCTCCGGATGCATCTCATGGGCGTCGATATAGTCGATGCCCTTCTTCTCGGCAGCGTCGGCCACCGTTCGGCCGTCCTGCTGATAGGAAAGCACGTCCACATCCTCCATCGCAAGAGATTCCACCGCCGCGCGCTCCCGCTCCGGCGTGTTCCAGTCGCTGGACCAGGCCACCTTGACATGCGCCGACGGGTTCGCGCGCTTCACGCCGATAGTGAACGCGTTCAGCCCCCGATTGACCTCCACGCAGGAGAACGGCGCTACATAGCCGACGACGCCCGTCTCCGTCTGGTAACCGGCAATCAGGCCCGCCAGATATTGGACCTCGAAAAGCCTCGTCGAACACGAAACCATATTGTCCTCGGAAAACTCCGTCGTCTGCAGGATGAATTCAATGTTCGGATATTGCCGCAAAAATTCCCGCAGTTCCGGCGGATACCGATGCCAAGTCACGATAACGCGCTGAACGCCCTGCGCAACAAAACCGTCGATGATCTTTTTGTAATCGCCGATGGACCGGAGCGCGTTCTCCTTCACGATGACGTCCATGCCGAGCTCTTTCGCCGCGTCCCGAAGGCCCTCGTACTGCACCTTGTTCCAGCCGTCCTCGTCTTTCGTGCCGCGCATGATCATGCCAATCTTCGGGCGCGTCTGCTTCGGCACGGTATGGAACTCCGCCACGGAGACGACGATGCAGAGCAGCACCATGACCACGATGCCCAGGATGAAGTGACGCTGGCGCGCCTCCAGCCGTTTCTCATCCGACCTGTTCATGGCTCGCCGCCCCCTTTCCTTCTTTCGCCCTGTCTATGCGGTTTGCCACGATGACAAACGGCGCATAGATAAAGAGGTCGAGGACGAACACCACCAGATGCAGCACCCCGCCCATCAGCGAGCCGGTCCCGAGCACGCCGCTCAAAATCATCGGCACGGTGTCCGCCGTGGCGAACTGGAACACCGGCACGATGCCCCAGGAAACCGCCGCCCACGCCACCACCGTGTTCGCCAGCGGCGCGATCAGGAAGGGCAGCAGGATTGCCGGGTTCAGCACCACCGGCAGACAGAAAAAGTATGGCACCGAAATATTGAAGGCCATCAGCGGCAGCATGAACCAGGTGATGCCCCGCAGGCGGCGGTTGGCGGAAAAGACCAGCACCGAAGCCGCCAGCGCCAGCACATGGACGTTCGCCGTCCGGAAAAATTCGCTGGTGAACACGAATCCGCGGACCAGACTGTCCCCCGGCGCGAACGTCGCCGAAGCGGCCGCCTGGTTCGCAAGCTGCGCGGGCCAATAGGCGAAATCATAGACGATCTCGAGGAAGCCCTCCCCGAACAGGCCGCACCACCAAAGCAGCCAATTCGCGAGCTGATAGAGCAAGGCAAAGAGAAGCGTCTGCGACGCGGGACGGAACACCGTAATGACAAAGTAGTCGATCTCCCCATGGAAGAACACGAAAAGCTGCGTAATCACGATGCAGAGCAGCAAGAACAAGACGAGCGTCAGGCCCGCCGGGATACACCGCTCCAGCGGCTTCGCCACGCGCTCGGGCACAGATTCCGGCACCCTCACCCGAAGCTGCGGAAAGCGGTCGAGCCAGGACAGTATGCGCGCCGACAACACCGCGAACATAAACTCCGACGGCACCCGGAGCGGAGGATGGCCAAAGACCTGCGCGGCGCCGGCTCCCACATCCGCCTCCATCTGCAGGAACATAAAAAAGCCCCCAAGCGCGCAAAAAGCCGCCAGGGACTTATCCCCGCCCCATATCTTCGTGAGCTGGATAGCAAGCGTCATCGTCAGGAAAAACAGCAGCAAGATATAACTGGTATCCATCGCCTCCGAGAAAAGCTTCGACAGGCGGTAAAAAGCCGTCGCTTGGTATTCCTCGCCGTACAGGCCGCCCGTGATGGCCGCGCCAAGTCCCATGCCGTTCTCGCCCATGACCGGGCCTTCGGGATCGAGGGCTGCCCATTGGATGATACGGAAGCCGTACAGCACGATCATGAAGGGGATCACCCGATAGAAGGTGTCGCGGATCGCCACCATGTACTTGTTGCCGGAAAGTCGCCCCGCCCACGGCACAAACGAATGCTCTACCCAGTCAAAGAACTGCTCCACGCTTCATCGCCCCCTTCCATGCGGCTGTGACGTCATCATCATCTAAACCGAGAAATCGCTCCTGGCTATTTCTTCTCCGCCAGCGTTTGGCTCACGCGGTCGATCAGATCTTTCGGCATGAACGGCTTTTTGATATAGCCGGAAACGCCCATCATACCCGCTTTCACCACCGTGTCGCGGTCGGACGACGCCGTCAGGAAAATGACGGGAATATCTTTCATATCCTCGCGCTTCCTTATGATCTCCAGCGTCTTCAGGCCGTTCATCATAGGCATCTGGAAATCGAGCAGCACCAGGTCGACCTTCTCCCGCTGCAAGAGGTCGATAGCCTTCATGCCCGAGTCGGCCAGCAGCACCTCGATGTCCTTCATATCCTTTTTCAAAATGAACTCCGCCATTTTGAGGTTCATATCGTCGTCGTCCACGACAAGAATCTTTTGCATCACGCGTTCCTCCTCACAAAGCTTATACAAGAAATATTTCGCCGTTTTCTCCCGTTTTCCTGCCGACGAAGAAAATTTTCACCATAAATACAAACGCGCATACAAAAAAGTCCGGCCTTCTGGAAGACCGGACTCTGCTCTCTATGCAATTACGCTTTCTTGACGACGTTTGCCGCCTGCGGGCCGCGCGCGCCCTCGACGATCTCGAATTCTACTTCCTGCCCTTCCAGCAGCGTCTTGAATCCCTCGTCCTGAATCGCAGAGAAATGAACGAACACGTCGCCGCCATCCTCGCGCTCAATAAATCCGTAACCCTTTTCTGCACTGAACCATTTGACTTTACCGACCATAACTGAAACTCTCCTCCTAAGTGATAAACTGGTTTCCCTAGTAAACTGGATTCTAAACTAGAATCAATTATAGGCTTGTTTTATGGCAGTGTCAAATAAAATGAAAAAATGTTGCAAGAATCACATTTTCCTATAAAATCCGCCATAAGGAAATATGCCTATTATAGTTATCTTTTAGGAATTGAGAAGGAAACAAATCACGGTTCAGTATTACAGGATTTTGGACAGGAACTCCCGCGTCCGCTCTTCCTTGGGGTGGCTGAAGATTTCCTCAGGCTCGCCCTCTTCCATGATCACGCCCTGATCGACGAAGAGCACGCGGTCGCCCACTTCGCGCGCGAAACCCATCTCGTGCGTCACGACCGCCATCGTCATGCCTTCCCGCGCGAGGTCCTTCATGACCTGGAGCACTTCCTTGACCATCTCCGGATCGAGCGCGGACGTCGGCTCGTCGAAAAGCATCACCTTCGGCTTCATGGCCAGCGCACGCGCAATCGCGACGCGCTGCTGTTGACCGCCGGAAAGCTGCTCGGGATACGCCGCCGCGCGATCAGCGAGCCCGACTTTCGCGAGCAGGCGAAGCGCGTCTGCTTCCGCCTCTTCCTTCGAGACGCCGCGCACTTTCATCGGCGCCAGCGTGATATTGTCCATCGCCGTCATGTGTGGGAAGAGATTGAACCGCTGGAACACCATGCCGACCTCGGCGCGGATCTTGTTGATGTCCGTACCGCCGCCCAGCGTCATGCCGTCCACCGTGATCTCGCCGCTCGTCGGCTGCTCAAGGTAATTCAGGCAGCGAAGCAGCGTGGACTTGCCGCTGCCCGACGGGCCGATGATGACGACGACTTCTTTTTCCGCAATATCGAGATTCACGCCCTTCAGTACCTCCGCACGGCCGAAGGACTTTCTCAGATTCCTAACGCTGATCATCGATCTGATACCTCCGTTCGAGCCATGCGACGAGCCGCGAAATCGAGACGGTCATCGCGAGATAAATGATCGCGACGCAGAGCCATATCTCCAGCGACGCGTAAGTGCGCGCGATGATGAGCTGTCCGCGCCGCGTCAGCTCCTCGAAGCCGATGACCGACACCAGCGACGAATCCTTCAGGAGCGCAATGAACTCGTTTCCCAGCGGCGGGATCACGCGGCGCGCCGCCTGCGGCACGATGATATAGCGCATCGTCTGCGTCCACGTCATGCCCAGCGACCGCCCGGCCTCCATCTGCCCGGCGTCGATGGACTGTATGCCCGCGCGGAAGATCTCGGCGACATAGGCGCTGCTGTTGATACTGCACGCCGCAATCGCCGCGAGGAACGGGTCGATCCGCTGTCCCGTCACCACGGGAAGCGCGAAATACACGAGGAATATCTGCACGAGAAGCGGCGTCCCGCGCAGGAAATCGACATAGACCGCCGCGACGAGATGAATCACCCGATTCGTCGATATGCGCGCAATGCCTATGAAAAGTCCGATCAAGATGCCGAGCAGCACAGAAATCGCCGTAATCTTTATCGTTACGCCCGCGCCCATCAGGAGGAGCGGCATCGCCTGCGCCATCAGCTCAAAATTCATGTCCAACCATTTCACCCACTTCGGAAATAAACAATAATATAATTATATTTCAAGGCAAACAGCCTGTCAAATAAACCCACGAAAAAACGCAAGCGAACAGCCTCTTCGCTTGCGTTTTTCATTAAATCTCAAACATCTTCTCCGTCTCGTGCAGGATATTGTCGCGGCGCTGCTTCGCGGCGGCGAAGTAGTCATGCACGGCGGCGCGGTCTTTCCGATGGACGGCGTCGGCGACGTCGGCCAGGATTTTCTGCAGCTGCGCGAGGTGCGCCTCGATGGCCGGCCCGTTCGTCATGCAGATGTCCGCCCACATGTCCGCGTTGGATGAAGCGATTCGCGTCGTATCCTTGAATCCGCCGCCCGCCAGCTTCAGGCTGTCCTCGTCGTCCTCTGGATTTTCCGCGAGCAGCGTGACCAGCGCGGCGGCCGTGATATGCGGCACGTGACTGATCAGCGACGCGCAGCGGTCGTGCTTCGCCGTGGAAAGCGTCGTGAGATTCGCGCCGGTCAGCCGGATCAGGTCGACCACTTTGTCGAAGACGTCCTTCGGCGCGGTGGTCTCCTCAAGGACGACGTAGCATTTATGCAGGAAAAGGTCCTTGTCCGCCGCCTCGACGCCGCTTTTCTCCTTGCCCGTCATCGGATGACCGGAAACATAGTAGACGTGCGACGGCAAAATCGGCCGAATCGTTTCCCAGAGATACGATTTCGTACTGCCCGCATCGGTAAGCACCGCGCCCTCCCTGACGAACGGCAGGATCTTTTTGACCATCGGCACGATCTGGAGCACGGGCGTGCTGAGATAGATCACGTCGGCGTCCTTCACGACTTTCCCGATATCCGCCGACGCCTCGTCCACCGCGCCGCGCGCCACCGCCGCGTCCATCGACGCCTGCGTGCGGCAGAGGCCCGTGATATGCACCTTATCCCCGAGGCGGCTTTTCAGCGCGAGACCAAAAGAGCCGCCGATGAGGCCGACGCCGATGATGGCGAGATTCAGGCGCTCCATTTATTTTCTCCCCATGATGGCGGCGATCTTCCGCACTTCGTCCATCGTCGCGCGGAAATTCTTCGGCGTCAAAGACTGGTCGCCGTCGGACAGCGCGACTTCCGGATGCGGGTGCACCTCGATAATGAGGCCGTCCGCGCCCGCCGCCACCGCCGCGCGCGCCATCGGCTGCACCATCTGCCAGCGGCCCGTGCCGTGACTCGGATCGACGATGATCGGCAAATGAGACAGTTCCTTGACCGCCGCCACCGCCGAAAGATCGAGGGTGTTCCGCGTAAACGTCTCATAGGTGCGGATTCCGCGCTCGCAGAGCATGACGTTCTCGTTGCCCGCGCTCATGATATATTCAGCCGCGTTCAGCCACTCGGAAATCGTCGCCGAGAGGCCGCGCTTCAGGAGCACCGGCTTCGTCCCATGACCGACCGCCTGCAAAAGCCGGAAATTCTGCATATTGCGGGCGCCAATCTGCAGCACGTCCGCATATTTGGAAATGAGCTCCACGTCGTTCAGATCGACGATCTCGGTCACGACGCGAAGATCGAATTCGTCGCCCACTGCCCGGAGCATTTTCAGCCCTTCCTCGGCCAGCCCCTGGAAATCGTACGGAGAAGTGCGGGGCTTGAACGCGCCGCCGCGAAGGAACTGCGCGCCGCCCTTCTTGACCTCGGCCGCGGCCTCGCGAAGCTGCTCCATGCTCTCCACCGCGCACGGCCCCGCCATGATCGCCAGTTCCTCGCCGCCGATCTTGAAGCCGCGCACGTCGATCACCGTCGGCTCCGGATGGAATTCGCGGCTGACGAGCTTATATTTCTCCGTGATGCGGACGGCCTTTTCCACGCCGTCCAGCGCGTTCATATTCTCCTCCAGGCTGCTGATGACCTTCTTGTCGCCGATCACGCCGACGATCGTGCGCGACTCCCCTACGGACAGATGATACGACAGCCCCGCGCGCTCGATCTTCTCTTTTACGCGCGAAAGATTTTCCTCACTGGAACCCGGCTTCATCACGATAATCATTTGAAATTCCCCTTTCAACAATACTTTGTAATACCATGCCCGCTAAATTCAGCTTTCGCCTTCGGCTCGGCTTCATTAAGCGGTCAGGTATCCGTCGCACTAAACTTGCGCTGCGCTCACGCTTACGCGCGTTAAGTGCTCTCGTAACAAGAAAAGCCCGTCCCTCTACAGGGACGAGCTATACACCCGTGGTACCACCCTGCTTGCCAAAAGACAAGCCTCTCTTTTCGGGCACGAAAAAGTCTATGCCCTAGCCCATGATAACGGAGGCAATCCGGCGCGGCCTACTGAAAGATTCAGCCTGCTGCTTGCGGGTGTATTTCATGGATTTCGACTGCTGCGTCGCACCGCCCCGCAGCTCTCTGAAAGCCTCCGCCCATTACTTCTCCCGCGCATCGCATTTCGCTTTATGGCAAAGAATATAGCACCCGCGAATCAAATTGTCAAGAAATATCATACGTCGAGAATCATCGCGACCTCGTCGCAGTTCGGGAACTTCGGACAGTCGATGCAGTCTTTCCACACCTTCGGCGGCAGTTCCTCTTTCGCGATCTTCTGAAAGCCCATCGCGGTAAAAAAATCCACCTGATACGTCAGCGTAAAAACGCGCGTGACGCCGTGCTGCTTCCCCTCTTCGAGAAGCCGCCGCACGATCTCCGCGCCGACGCCGCGCCGCGTATGACCCGCCGCCACCGCCATCGTGCGCACCTCGGCCAGCTTGTCCCAGATGAAATGAAGCCCGCCGACGCCGACAATGCGGCCGTCCTCCTCCGCCACGACCATATCGCGCAGCGTCTCATAGAGCGCGTTCCTGGACCGCGCCAGCATCGCGCCCTCCTGCGCGTAGTCGTAAACCATCTGATAAATCGCCTCGACGTCGTCAAACGTCGGCTTCCGATAAATCACGCTTTCTTTCCTCCAACTTGTTTCCTTTTCCCGTTTGCCTTCTTCTCGTCCGCGCCGTCCGTACCGAAAGACGGGCAAAGCTTCGCCAGTGGACAATCCGCGCAAAGCGGTCGGCGCGACTTGCAAACCTTCCGCCCGTGCCATATCAGCCAGTGGTGCGCGTCGCTCCAGTTTTCCTTCGGTATCGCCTTATTGAGACCCTGCTCCACTTCGTCCGGCGTCTCGCCCACCGCGAGCCGCAGCCGGTTCGCCACACGAAAGACGTGCGTGTCCACCGCAATCGCCGGACGTTGAAACGCGACGCTCGTCACGACGTTCGCCGTCTTGCGTCCGACGCCGGGCAAAGCCAGCAGCGTGTCGAAATCCTCCGGCACCTTCCCGCCGTAATCCCGCGCCAATATCTCGCAGGTCGCAAGGATATTTTTCGCCTTCGCGTGGAAAAATCCGCACTCGTGAATCTCTTTTTCCAGCCGTGACAGTCCCATCTTGACAATCGCTTCCGCCGTGGCCGCTTTCGCGAACAATCGCTTCGTGACCATATTCACGCGCTCGTCGGTGCACTGCGCGGACAAGATCACCGCCACCAGGAGCTCGAACGGATTCCTGAAATGAAGCGCGGGCTTCGCATCCGCGTAAACCTCGGACAAAATGCGGATCATCTCGTCCTTCGTCTTTTTCGTCACGCGCACGCAGCCCGTCTCCCTTCCATTTTATTTCTTTATTTTCCCGTCAGGCGCTCATACGCCGCGCAGTATTCCTCGGCAACCTCCTGCAAATCCTGCGTGCCTATCTCGCATTCCTTCCCCGAGATGTCGTCGCAGATCGTAGTCGTTTCCGGCGTGATCTCAAGGCTGAACACGTTTCCGGCGAAGGAGCCGTGATCCTTCTGACCGCCCGTCACCGCCTCCAGCGCGTCGACGATCGCAGAGCCGAAATTCCTCGCCTCCGCCAGCAGGAACGTCGCCGCGAGCTCGTATCCCTCATCTGCAAAATACACGATGGGCAGCGGATTCCCTTTTCCCTCGATGTCGATTCTATAATTCAGCATAACTCATTTCCCCCGATGGATTGGATAGGCCGTCAAGATCTTCTTGTGGTCGTCCAGATACATATTGATCTCCAGCTTGCCCGCATGCCCGATCCAGATCGAACCGTGCGGATTCTTCGGGTCGTTCATCGCGTCCTTGTAAGCGGTATTGATGGCGTCCACCACTTCCTGCGGCGACCAGTCCTCGGGATAGAAGGAACTGAAGCCTTCCTTCTTCACGCCGTCCACTTCGACCTTCGCGGTAAAGACGCCGTTGCCGTCCTTCTTGCTTCGGCTGCCGTCAATGATGCGGCCTTTGCTGTCCGTAACCTTGCAGTAATGATAGCCGGTGGCTTTTCCCTTCTTGTTGACCGTGCCGTCGAAGATATGCTCGAGTCCGTGCCGCGAGAAATTGTCCGTGTCCCTGAGCTTCTTGACGTCGCTCATCGTATAGCTCGACTTCTTCTCGGGCTTCGCGGCGTCGTTTTTCTTATCCTGCTGCGACGGCTTTTGCTGACCGGTCTGCGCCGTCTGCGCCGAGCCGCCGGAAGACGCGCCCTTGCTTCCGCAGCCTGCCGCCGCGACGACAAAAACCATCGCCGCAAACACGGCGATCAATTTCGTAAAAACATTTTTCATACGCGATGTTCCTTTCCTTCCATATTTTCCGCGTTTATTATAACGCTATTGTTCAGTTTTTGTCGATAGACAAAAACTTCCTCTTGAAGCGTTTCAACGAGGGCGCTTTTTATTCCCGCCGTTCGGCTTCAAGCCTCGCCCGACCTGCGGAGGGCGACGACAGGCGGCAAAGTTCCAATTCTGTTCTTGCAAAAATTCCTGTCAATCCCCGAAGCCCTTGTCTTATATATGATTTCTCCTTGTCTGTTTTTACCACAAAAAATTTTGGAGTCAAAATTTTTGACTCCAAAATTTTTTGCAACACTCTCATTCCCAGAATCCACGCCCGTTTGCGTAGAATGACCTAAAACGAAATTCCGCGCAACACATCTGAACCCATTTCAATCCACGCCCTCACAAAGAGGGCGACAACATTGAATATATTACTCCACTCGCACAAGCACAATTTCGATCCACGCCCCCGTAAAGAGGGCGACGCGTATGCCGCCCGTTTGTCCCGACATTGAGCGAGGAAGAAACGGAGCAGGCATTGAGGAAATCTTGAAAGAAGTCGAGGGAAATGATATAATACAGACAGGAAAAGCCTCAAAGAATCAGATCGGCGGTATCAGGATGCTCGAATCGGATAATTACAACATGCCCGAAGCCAAGATAAAAGATTTTTTTTTGAAGCCGGGCGCATTGCACGCACAGGAGTTTTTTGATGTTGGCTATACCGTCGACGATGTTGAAAAGTTGAATCGTGATATTGACAGACATTTCGACATTGGCTTTGCGTTTGATAAGGTGTCTTTCCCCGATGGGAGAGAAAAATTCAGTATCTTTATGAATTTAGGCGTTACCAAGCAGAGGCGTTTCCGAACCGTATGGCAAAAGGACACGCCGGAAGAAAAGCCGCGTTTTATTACCGCGCACAGGGAGTGATTCAAATGTTCGATTTGTTCAACGTGGTAAAAATCAAGCATAATGGGATAGTTGGGACAATAGTTGATAAGACCGTTATTAACGGTAAAACCATGTATATCGTTGAAAACAACAAAAGCGGCACGGTAAAAGGCGCGTATGGAGGGAACTGGGCGGAATTCGATTGTACAGATGAAGATTTGGAATTGGTAAAGGACGCAGCTCCATCTATGCCGAAATATGCAACGCCGAAGATTGCACCGCAAGTGACATACGCATAACCTAATCACATATCGACACGCGAAAGCACTTTGCGAAATGCAAGGTGCTTTTCTTATGCAAAAATCCACGCCCGACCTGCGGAGGGCGACGAAAACCAATGACTACATTCGGTCTACCGAGCTTGTGAATTGCTATTGCGTTTGCCGCCCCGTCGTTGAGCGAGGAAGAGTCCGAGGCGAACATGGAGGAGTTATTGAAAGAACTCGAGGGAAATGATATAATGGCATCAAAGGAGGATGCGCTTTCGATGGTTCATAGCGAGGCCGTCTTAGTCAAAGAAAACGGTATTGATAATGCTTTTACGGTAGATTACGCCGTAATAAATAGCAAAGCATATCATGATAAGTTTGAAGAAATTACTAGACACAAGGCCGTCAACGAATCACTATATAAAAAGGCCGCTGACTTTCTGGCTCATAGAAACGGAACGCCATATGAAGATATTGCAATGTTTGATAGCCGTACAGGAGAATTGATTGTCGAAAATAAATCCGCAAAAGGTTTACAAACTTTTAGATGCGGGCTGACTGCAAAACAAACGAAACACCTTAATGATACCGGAAAATATTTTGAAATTGTACACAATCATCCTAATAGCTCGATCCCGTCAGCAGATGATGTGTGCGGATTATTTAACCGTCCAAAAGCCGATGGTTCGACGATATTTTGTCATAATGGCGTTGTATATCGGATGGAGAAATTAAAGCCATTTAATAATATTGATGTTATGGTTGAAAAGACGAAAAGGAAAATTATTTCTGACCATCCAAATTTTGACAAAGACCAAGTCGAATATTTGCTTGCAAAGGAAATAGTTGACTTTATGCAACGGAAAAAGTATATTAAACTTATTAGGAGGTGACAAGGAATGATTAACACAATGCACGATGAAAATGAAATTGAAGTTTGGTTTAATGATTCTAATATGCCTCCGTCAGGAAAAGAAATGCCAGCCTTGTCAAAAGGCGAAGAAAAAGAATTGTTTGAGTGGATGGACAAAGAGTTTTTACCCGAATCTGTTGATAAGTCAGATGTAAAGGGCGTTTCGGTAACGGGACAATTTGCAACAGCCTAATCATTAACTAATCAATATGAAGCGCTTTGCGATTGCAAGGCGCTTTTCTTATGCCAAAATCCACGCCCGACCTGCGGAGGGCGACAGCATTTCCTCGTCGATGACTGCCACCTTGTTCGTATTTCATCCACGCCCTCGCGAGGAGGGCGACCGTGCGGCCTGTGTCGCGCACATCTGTTTAATGCGATTTCAACCCACGCCCTCCAAGTGGAGGACGACATTCAATGCGAACAATGCTCCCTCGAACACGAACTGATTTCAATCCACGCCCTCCGCATGGAGGGCGACAATATACGGGCCACATAAGCAGAATTCGCCATTTTATTTCAATCCCCGCCCTCCGCATGGAGGGCGACATACTATAGCATGATAATGCGGACGAGAAAACCTAATTTCAAACCCCGCCCTCCGCATGGAGGGCGACTGAGGGGGCGCTGATGATGGACAAGGAACAAAAATTTCAATCCACGCCCTCCGCATGGAGGGCGACGTTCCGTGAAATTAGCGATTATACGGGCTATTCGGAGGATATTTCAATCCAC
>JAFZRW010000178.1 GCA_017619685.1 Schwartzia sp. (in: firmicutes) | reverse complement strand
GAAGGAAACGGCGCAGGCGTCGGAAGACGTGGGCGCACGTCAAGTCGTGACCTCGCACAACGGAAAATTTGCGCTGGCGTTGCATCCGTGGAAGGAGCCGTATCTCGAAATGGAAAAATACAGCGCAGGGCGTTCCTACGAATGGCTGACGCCGAGAATCGGCGAGACGGTCCGCATCGGCGAAAAGGGACAGACATTTTCCCGTTGGTGGGAAGAGATGAAGTAAACGACGCAGATAAAATAAAAGATTGAAGAACGGGAGGGTTTTTCATGACTCTGGGAGAGAACATCAAGAAGCTGGGCTTCGGGCTGATGCGGCTGCCGCAGAAGGACGGCGCCATCGACGTCGAGCAGGTGAAGATCATGGTAGACAAGTTCCTCGCGGCGGGCTTCACTTACTTCGATACGGCGTGGGCGTACCCCGGCAGTGAGGACGCTATTCGTCAGGCACTCGTCGAGCGCTATCCGCGCGAGAAGTTCCAGCTTGCGACGAAGAACGCGGCTTGGATCAACTGCAAGACGCGGGAGGACGCCATAGCGCAGTTCGAGACTTCATTGAAGCAGACGGGCGCCGGATACTTCGATTTCTATCTGCTTCACAATCTCGGCGAAAGCCGCACGAAGTTCTTTGACGACTTCGACATGTGGTCGTTCGTACAGGAGAAGAAAAAGGAAGGTCTGATCCGGCATGTCGGCTTCTCGTTCCATTCCACGCCGGAGGAATTGGAAGCGATTTTGAAAGCGCATCCGGAAATGGAGTTCGTGCAGCTTCAGATCAACTATGGTGACTGGGAAAATCCCGCGATCCAGTCCCGTGCCTGCTACGAGATGGCGCAGAAATACAACAAGCCCGTCGTCATCATGGAGCCGGTCAAGGGCGGGATGCTGGCGAATCCGCCGGAGAGCGTCAAGGCAATCCTGAAAGCGGCGGAGCCGGAGTCGTCCTGCGCGGCATGGGCGGTGCGCTTCGCCGCAAACCTCGACGGGCTGATTACGGTGCTTTCGGGCATGTCGAGCGTCGAGCAGATGGAGGACAATCTTTCGTATATGAAGGATTTTGAAAAACTCACGCCCGCGCAGAAGGAAACCATCGAAAAGGCGAGGGCGGCGCTGGCGAAAATCCCCGTCATCCCCTGCACCACCTGCAACTACTGCGCGAAGGTCTGCCCGCAGGATATCGGCATCTCCGGCTCCTTCACCGCAATGAATTACCTGACGCTGTATGGAGATAAAGACGCAGCGAAGCATCAAGAGCAGTGGCTCGTGAACATGCACGGCAAAAAGCCCGCCGCCAACTGTGTGAAATGCGGTGCCTGCGAAAAAGCCTGCCCGCAGCACATCAAGATTCGCGACGAGCTCGAAAAGGTTGCGAAAGCGCTGGGGTAACATTGGTGAAAAACCCCGTCCTCACTGCGCCAACAAGGCAGTACGGGCGGGGTTCTTTTTGCGATGATACAGCGTGAAAAATCGACGCAATTCGGTTTGCAGATTGCTTGAAAGAGTGTCGAGAAATCTCTTTTTCCATGCGGATTTTTGCATTATTATGAAGTCCATGGAAAAATTTCGGAGTCAAAAATTTGTACATCGATCTTTTACGTTAGGGAAAAGGAAACGTCAAGGGGTCAATACCATAAAGGCTTCGAGCAGTGGACAGATTTTCCTTCCAAACGGAATTTGTAATTATCCATCGCCAATGGCGACAACCGGACAGCCTGTGACGCTGATAAGTTTTTATCGTCCTAAAGCTCGTAGTAATAGGGGCAGATATTCTCGTAATGCCCGTCTTTCATCCGAAATCCTTTCGGGATGGTTCCGAGCTGATGAAAACCGATGCGCTCATAAAGGTGGCGGGCATGGATATTGCTTTCCACCACGGCGTTGAATTGCAGGATCAGGAAGCCAAGCCGTTTCGCTTCCCGAATGCAGTCCAGCACCAATTTCTCTCCGATATGCTTGCCACGGCTGGCGGAACTGACCGCATAGCTGGCGTTGCAGATATGACCGCATCGACCGACGTTATTTGGATGGAGGATATAGAGACCGAGGATCGTTCCGGTCTCATCCTCGATGACTGCCGTATGGCTCTGCGCGGCAAAGAACTCTTTTCCCGTCTCCATCGTCAACAGTTCTTCCTGCGGAAAGGCGATGCCTTCTTCCACGATCTCATTCCAGATGGGAATCATGGCGGACAGATCCGCCTCGGTGTATCTTCTTGCTTTCATGATGTTCTCCTTTCATTCCTTCGCCGGCAGTAGATCGCGGTGATACTCCTGCTTGCCGGATAATATATCGTCATAAAGAATGCCAATGCGGTTCCTTTTATTATACGGCAAAATCCGACCTTTTCTCATACATCTTTTGCAGCAGCTTCACGAAATCGAAAACCTCTTTGCGGTTTTCCTGCTTGTGCGTGCAGAGTACGCAGGGCACCGTTTCTTCGCAGTCGAAGGGCGTCCATGCGAACTCGCTGCTGTGGTCGTTCAGGAATCCGGGAGCGAGACAGATTCCCTTATGGGCGGCGACATTCGTCAGCGTCGTGTCATGGTTCGCGCTGTTGAAATAAGCAATCGAAAGCGCTTCGATGACGCGCTGCTGTACGCGGCGAAGTTGAGGAGGAGAGCCGCCTCCGACCATCAGCGTGCGCCCCGCAAGGTCGTCCAGCTGGATAAGCTCTTTTTGCGCCAGCGGATCGGAAATTTCCGAGATCAGATAGATGCGGCTTTCGAACAGCGGATGCAGCACGATGTCGGGAATGTGCCTGACGTCATGCTCCATCGCAAAAAGAATATCCTCTTCTCCCTTCAGGAACGAGGCGGCCTCGGCCAGCGGCAGGAAATGCGGCGTCACCGAGACCGCCTCATGCTCTTTTTCAAAGGTCTCGATGGCTTGCGGCAGGAAATAGATGGCCGAACGAATCGGAAGCCCGATGGAAATATCGGCGCGATAGCGGGCGCTGAAATTCTGCCCTTGCTCCATCGCCCGTTTCAATTCGCCCTTGATATTGCGGAGCGTCGTACAGAACTGCGCTCCCGCTGGGGTGAGCATCGCGCCCCGCCCCGACCGCTCGAAGAGAGCAAAGCCAAGCTCGTCCTCGACGACCTTGATCTGATAGGTCAGCGTCGGCTGGGAAATGAACAGGTTTTCCGCCGCGCGGTTGAAATTCTTTGTCTGCGCCAATTCCAGGATATAGTCCATCTGCTTCGTATTCATAGTGCGCTCCTTTAATAGAGAAATTCTATCGGTTATCAAATATCCATATTGGATAATTTGATTATAAGCGCTTATAATCAAATTGTAAACAAAACCGGCACATGGTAAAAAATGAAAGGAGCGATAATTTATGCAGTATGTAAAGTTTGGCAACACGGGAATGGACGTTTCGAGGATTTGTCTCGGCATGATGAGCTTCGGGAAACCCGGCAAGGAGAACGGCGTGTTCCCGTGGGCGAAGGACTACGAGGACGGCAAGGAGATGTTCAAGAAGGCCATCGACCTCGGCATCAACTACTTCGACACGGCGAATGTCTATCAGATGGGAACCAGCGAAGAAATCACGGGGCGGTACATCAAAGACTTCGGCCTGAACCGCGACGAGATCGTGGTGGCGACGAAGGTGAATTTCGAGATGCGCCCTGGTCGTCCCAACGGCGGCGGCACGTCGCGCAAGAACGTCATGGCGGAAATCGACCACAGCCTGAAACGGCTCGGTCTCGACTATGTAGACCTGTACCAGATCCACCGTCTCGACGCGAACACGCCGATGGAGGAAACGATGGAAGCGCTGCACGATGTGGTGAAGAGCGGCAAAGCGCGGTACATCGGCGCATCGACGATCTTTGCGTGGCAGCTCGAACGGATGCAGAACATCGCTGAAGCGCACAACTGGACGAAATTCGTCTCCCTCCAGCCGCAGTACAATCTGATTTATCGCGAGGAAGAACGGGAAATCCTGCCGCTTTGCCAGGACCGGAAGATGGCCGTCGTGCCGTGGAGCCCGCTGGCGGGCGGACGCTGCGCCCATCCGTGGGGCACGGTGACCGAGCGCAACAAAGTGGACGAAGTCTCGCCGATGGTTTGGGGTGCGACGGACGATGCGGACAAAAAAGTCGCGGACAATCTCGAAAAAGTGGCGAAGGCGCACGGACGCACGATGGCGCAGGAATCTCTCGCATGGATGCTCTCGAAGCCGTATATCACCGCGCCGATTGTCGGGACGACCAGTGTGAAGCACATTGAGGAAGCGGTCTCCGCCCTCGATATCAAGCTCGACGAGGATGAGATCAAAGCGCTGGAAGCTCCCTATGTACCGCATATCAAGACCGGGGCGTTTTGAGAAAAGAAAAGCAAATATGCAGAACGGAGGAAAACGACATGAAGG
>JAFZRW010000177.1 GCA_017619685.1 Schwartzia sp. (in: firmicutes) | reverse complement strand
GTCCTGAGCCAGGATCAAACTCTCCATGAAATCTATGACTTCATAGAGCCGTTTGTGGCTCCGAAATCGTCTTTGTAAAAGAAATTGTTAGGTTCATGTCAAAACACAAACCGCACATCTGGCTTGAATCGTTCTAGATGATTCATTTCTGCATTGTTCAGTTTTCAGGGTACTCCCGCTGCCGGCCCCGCCGGTCAGCTTGTTTATATTACCTCGCGGAAAATCGTTTGTCAATCTTTTTTTAAAAAAAATTTACCGAAGTGTTGTATCCCTTACAGCCCTAAGGTTTTCGCATCGTCTCCCAAATGAAACGTCCCGTTGAGAAGCTCCACCGTCACATATCCGTCTTCCAGCTTCAGGATATTGACCGCCGTATTGTCTTGACGAAGCGACCAAAGATAATGGAGCGGGATATGCATGAGCCCTGCCAATATCGTTTTATTGATCGCGCCGTGCGCGAAAACGCCGACGTTTTGTCCGTCATGTATCTTGCAAAGCTCATCGATCTTATCCAGTGCGCGCTTTTGAAGATCCTGAAACGTTTCCCCATTGGGGATGCAAAGTTCATCCGGCGCGGTGAAGAGCTTGTTCGCTTCCTTCGGCCACCGTGACGAAATCTCCTGATACGTCAATCCTTCCCACTCGCCGAAAGAAAGCTCGCGAAACGCTTTCTCCGGCCGCACGGGAATCCCGAACGCTTTGCCGACGCATTCCGCCGTTTCCCGCGCGCGATCCAAGTCGCTCGCATAAATCGCGTCAAGTTGTTTCACCGGAAAACTCGCCGCCAGAAGCTCTGCCTGCCTGCGACCCAACGAGGAAAGCGCCACATTCGACTGGCCCTGGTACCGCCCCCCGGCGTTCCATTCCGTCTGCCCATGCCGCACGAGAATCAGGCGCATCATCTTTGTTCCTCCTCTATCCTTCGGAACGCTTCCAGCAGCCTTTCATTGTCTTCCCTCGTCCTGACCGCAACGCGCACGAAAGTATCGTCCAGCCCCGGATAATTGGAGCAGTCGCGCAGCAAGATTCCCTTCCCGCGCATAAGCGCGCAAAAAGCGGACGCATTTCCCCAAGACGGCGCCAATCGCAACAAGATAAAGTTCACTGTCGGCGGATACGCTTTCACACCGTGCAAAGCGGAAAGCGCGGAAAACAAGAATTCACGCTCCACGCTCAGCCACGCCATCGTGCGTCGCTGATACTCCTCGTCGGCAAGCGCCGCGACGCCCGCCGCCTGCGCCAACGAGTTCGCATTCCACGGATCCTTTGCCGCGTCCATTCGTTCCGCCAGCGTCTGGGACGCCACGGCAAAACCGAGCCGCAGCCCGGGAATCGCGAAAAACTTCGTCAGCGACTGCACAACGACTAAACGATCGTATTCGGCGACCAAACGTCGAGCCGTAAACTCGGCGGCGTCGGCGCAGAAATCCATGAAGGACTCGTCGACAACCGTTAAGACATCCTTTTGCCGTGCCTCTTTCAAGACATGTTCCAATGCGCTTCGCGTGACGCGCTGTCCCGTCGGATTGTTCGGACTCCCCAAGATCAGGCAGTCGCCCGCTTCCATCTGCGCGCACAACGCTTCTTCGTCCAAGTGAAAATCGTCTTCCTCGCGCAACGAAAAATAGACGACCTCCGCGCCCGCCGAAAGCGCCGCTCGCTCGTATTCACTGAAGGAAGGAACGGGCAGCAGCACCCGTTTCGGCCTGACCGTGTGAAACAGGACGTAAAAAAGCTCCGCGCCGCCATTGCCCAAAACGATCCCAGAAAACGGCACGCCGTAATGTTCTGCAATCGCTTGTTTCAACGCACGCGCGGAAGGGTCAGGATAATGGACGAGACGCGGGATTCCCTCTTCGATTGCCCGCCGCACGAACGACGAAAGCCCCATCGGATTGATATTGGCGCTAAAATCCAGCCACTCGCCCCCGCCGGGTTTGGCGTCGTAAATATTGCCCCCGTGTGCAAACCTCCGATTCATACCTTCACTCATTTCATTCTTTATTTCAGCACAAACGCGCCGACGAGAAACGATAACAAAACCAATCCTTCGTTCAGCGTCGTGATCGCTCCGTACACGTCCCCCGTCAAACCGCCGAGCCTTTTCTCCACATAGCGGCCAAAAAACGCCGTAAATGCGGCGCATACCGCGAGGCTTACGAAAGCCAGCCGGCTAAACGGAAAAATCAGGACCAACGTGCAGATCGCCGCAAATGTCAGCGCAGATCGATCGGCATATTGTGCGAACGCTTTGCCAAGGCCTTCAGGTCTGGCATATGGAAACAGCACGATAGCCGCCGTCATCATGAGGCGCGCGATAACCGGCATGACAAAAAGCGCCGGCACGATTATCTCTTTCGGCATATCAAGAAGGATCGCGAATTCCAGGAACATCAAAACGACGAAACAAAAGACTGCGTTCGAGCCCGTACAGCTGTCCTTCATGATCTCCAGCATACGCTCGCGGGAACGGCCGGAAAAAACGCCGTCCATCGTGTCCATGAAACCGTCGCAGTGAAGCCCGCCCGTCATGAGCGGCGGCAATATCAACAGCACCGCCGCCGTCAGATGCGGCGGCAGAACGATCCCACGCGCTGGGAGCCAAACGTAAAAGGCATACGCGAATGCGGCGTAAATCGCCCCAAGCACCGCCCCAATCAGCGGGAAGAACTTCACGCTGCGCCCGAAATCCTCCGCCGTCCACTCGTCCTGACGCACAATAGAGATCCGCGTCAGAAACTGAAGCCCAATAAAAAACGCTCTCATAGCAAAAGCCCTCCCGCCGCGCGACAGCCAAGCAACCACGACGCCGCCAGCGTCAGCACGAGAAACATCACGGTGACCGTGTACATCAGACGAATCGCCAAAGAAATATGACGCGCCTCCAGTTCATGCACAGGGTCGCCCATATAAGTACGAAAAGACGGCTTGCCGAAGTAATAATTGAGACCGCCGAGGCGAATACCGAGCGCCCCCGCCACCGTCGACTCCGTCCAGCCGCCGTTCGGGCTCGGGTGCTTCGCGGAGTCGCGCCGCATCATCCGCCACGCTCCGCGCCAATCCAGCCCAAGCAGGAAAGCCGCCACAACGAACATCACGCCCGTCAATCGCGCGGGAATATAATTCCAAGCGTCGTCAGCCCGCGCCGCAGCCCGACCGAAAAACAGATATTTGTCATTCTTGTATCCGACCATCGAGTCCATCGTATTTGCCGCACGATAGGCAACCGCCAAGGGAAGCCCGCCGATAAAAAAATAAAACAGCGGCGAAATGACGCCGTCGACGGTGTTTTCCGAAATCGTTTCCACCGTCGCCCGCGTCGCCTCGCCCTCCGTCAGTTTGTCCGTGTCGCGCCCGACGATCCAACCGACTTTGAATCGTGCCATCTCAAGATTCCCGTCCAGCAGATAATCCCGTATTTCCCGTCCCGCTTCCGCAAGATTTCGCGGCGAAATCATAAAACTCAAGAAGACGGCCTGCACGGCGACGGAAACATACAGATTGCCGGAAAGCGCCGCAAGCCAAAGGATTCCTTCTGCCGCGCCGTAAGAAACCGCGAGCACGCATACCATCAGTACAAAGCCGCTGACGAGCTTTTTCCTGTCGGAATCCTCCTCATGATAAAGAAGCCCCTCAAAAAAAGAGATGAGCTTTCCTATCAGCACGACAGGATGCAGCGACGAACGCGGATCGCCGATCAAGTAGTCCACGGCAAACGCAAGAATCGCAACCATCATTTCTCGTCCAAGCCCATAATCGCGCGCACTTTGTCCATATCAAGATGCGCGCGCACCACATCGGCCAGCGCGTCGTAGCTCTTTTCCTTCTCAGCACGGACGTTTCGCGTATTTTTAAGCGCCGGCAGCCCTTTCCGTTTCCGAATCGCGTTCAGCACTGCGCGGCGGAATTCGTCATGATCGAAAATCCCATGGATATAAGTGCCGAAAACGAGCCCGTCCTTTCGGCACGTCCCCTCGACAATATCGACGGACGCGTCGGCGCGCTTCGTGATTTTTAACGGGTGCGTGTCTTCCTCGCCGAAAAACTCCGTTTCGCCCATGTGAATCTCGTAGCCATGAAGCCCAGACGCGGAAATCTCTTCGCCCAGGAATCGCCAGCCAAGACAATCCGCCTCCACCTGCGAAGTCAGCTTTTCCTCGCTGAACGTCGTCGTCATTCCGAGCAGACCGAGTCCTTCCGTCCCGTCGTTTTCCGACTCCGTATGATGCGGATCGCGAATTTCTTTTCCGAGCATCTGATAGCCACCGCAAATCCCGATCAACGGTGTTCCCTTCTCCACACGATCCCGCACAGCCGCAGCGATACCTGACGAACGAAGATACATCATATCCTCCGTCGTGTTCTTGCTGCCGGGCAGCATGATCAGATCCGGCTCGCCCAGAGACGCCGCGTCCTGCACATAGTAGAGCGATACGTCCTCCTCGCCGGACAGGCAGTCGAAATCCGTGAAATTGGAAATCTTCGGCGTGCGGATTACCGCGATCTTCACGTCGCCTTCCTTCGGTTTCTCCTGCTTTTCCTCCAGCGAAACGGAATCCTCGTCGTCGATGCCCATGTGGTCGATATGCGGGATAATGCCGAGCACGGGCTTCCCCGTCTTCTTCTCCAGAAAATCTACGGCGGGCTGTAAAAGCGACACGTCCCCGCGGAACTTATTGATGATCAAGCCTTTGACGAGATTGCGTTCCTCCTCCGTCAAAAGCTCCAGGGTACCGACGAGAGACGCCAGCGCGCCGCCCCGATCGATATCGGCAATCAAAAGCACCGGTGCCTGCAGATGGCGTGCGACGCGCATATTCACGATGTCGTTGTCGTGGAGATTGACCTCGGCGGGACTCCCCGCACCCTCGATAACGATGACTTCGTAGTCTTTATCGAGCCGCGCCAGCGCGTCCTTCACCGTATCAAACAGCTTCACCGAATACCCTTTATGATATTCTTTCGCCGACATATTGCCGATGGGCTTTCCCATCAGCACTACCTGCGACGAGGCGTGACCCGTCGGCTTCAAAAGCACCGGATTCATATCGACCTCCGGCGCAAGACCCGCGGCCTCCGCCTGCGCCACCTGCGCGCGCCCCATCTCCTTGCCGTCTCGCGTGACATACGAATTCAGCGCCATATTCTGCGCCTTGAACGGAACGACATGCAAACCGTCTTGATAAAAAATACGGCAAAGCGCCGTAACCAAGATACTTTTCCCTACGTGAGAACTGGTCCCTTGCATCATGATCGTTTTTGCCACGCGATAAAACCTCCTTATTAAAAAGCGTTTTTTACGCCTGTCAATTCATTTTGTACCGCTTTTTTCATTATACCATGATTTCCGTAATCGGCAAATTTACTTCCACCAAAAAACTCACTACCGCCCTATCGGGAAAATAGTGAGTTTGATTATATTTTCGCGCCGTGGGCGCGCTTCCATTCCTTGATCTCGGCGAGACGCGCCTTGAATCGTCCTTCCACGCCCTGCTCCGTCGGACGATAATATTCCTTGCCGAGCAAAGAGTCCGGCAGGCACTGCATGTTCGTGATCTTTTCCTCGGTATCGTGCGCGTATTGGTAGCCTTTGCCGTAGCCGAGATTTTTCATCAAATTTGTCGGCGCATTTCGTATCACGAGCGGCACCGGCTCGTCGATCTCACGGAGCGCATCTTCCTTCGCCGTCAGATAGGCGACCTCCATCGCGTTCGACTTCGGCGCCATGGCAAGATAGACGACCGCCTCGGTCAGATGCACGGAGCACTCCGGCATTCCGATAAAATGACACGCCTGATACGCCGCCACCGCGATCTCCAACGCGCGGGGATCGGCGAGTCCCACGTCCTCGCTGGCGAAACGCGTCACGCGCCGCGCGACATAGAGCGGGTCTTCTCCCGCCTCCAGCATGCGCGCAAGCCAATAAACCGCCGCGTCGGGATCGGAATTCCGCATCGACTTGTGCAGCGCGGAAATCAGGTTGTAATGTTCCTCGCCCTTCTTGTCGTACAGGAGCGATTTTCGCGAAATGCACTGTTCGAGGATCTCTTTCGTGACCGTGATCGTCCCGTTTTTCTCCTCGCCGTTCAGCACAACCATTTCCAAAGTCGAAAGGGCGGAACGCGCGTCGCCGTTTGCGAATCCCGCAATCATTTCCAGATGTTCCTGCGCGATCTTTATCTTCTGGCCGCCGAAACCGCGCTCGTCCGTAATAGCGCGCGAAAGCAGCGAAACGATATCCTCCGTCGAAAGCGGCTGCAGGACGAACACCTTGCAGCGGGACAAGAGCGCGCCGTTGACCTCAAAGGACGGGTTTTCCGTCGTCGCGCCGATCAGAATGATACTGCCCTTCTCGACAAACGGAAGAAAGGCGTCCTGCTGCGCCTTATTGAAACGATGGATCTCGTCCACGAATACGATGGTGCGGTCGCCGTAACGGCGGTTCTCTTCCGCCTGCTGCATGACGCCGCGAATCTCCTTGATCCCACTGGTTACGGCGGAAAAGTCGATGAACGACGACTTCGTACGCATCGCGATAATGCGCGCGAGCGTCGTCTTACCGACGCCCGGCGGCCCCCAGAAAATCATCGAGGCGACGCGGTCGCTCTCAATCAGACGGCGAAGCACCTTTCCTTCGCCGATCAAATGCTTTTGTCCTACGAATTCTTCCAGCGTCTGCGGGCGAAGCCGCGCGGCCAACGGCTGCGTCTCCCGATCCGACGCCTCGAAAAGCGAAGCCTGCTCCACGCGAAAACACCCCTTTCTGCCAAAAAATCGTCACCACTGCAGGAACGGATTGTGCGTCCGCTCCCAGGCGATCTCGGAGGACGGACCGTGTCCGGCGTAAACTTTCGTGTTGTCCGGCAGCACGAGAAGCCGTTTCTTGATATTACCGATCAGCTCGACTTCCGAGCCGCCCGGAAAATCGCTGCGGCCGATGGAGCCCGCGAAAAGCGTGTCGCCAGTGAAAGCGACGCCGTCGCTCACAAAGCAGACGCCGCCCTTCGAGTGGCCGGGCGTATGGAAGACTTCCAGCTTGGACTGCCCGAAAGATATCTCGTCGCCCTCGGAAAGCAGATGATCCGCAGGGCGTGCAAGCGCCCGGAATCCCATGAATGCCGACAGGTTCAGCTTTGCGTCGCCGAGCATCGGCGCGTCTTCCTTGTGGATATAAAGCGGCGCCTCCGTCGCGTCGCGAATCGCGTCATCCGCCCCGATGTGGTCGCAGTGGCCGTGCGTATTCAGCACCGCCTTGATAGAAAGCTCCTCCCCCCGAATATACGAAAGGATCTCGTCCGCCATTCCGCCCGGATCGATTACGACACCTTCGCGCGTATCGTCGAAAACGACGTAGCAGTTCTCGTCAAACGGCATGATCGCAAACGACTGGACCTTCAATTTGCCTATGGTCTCCATGGTCTCGCCTCCCTTTAGTCCTCAGCCTCAGTATCAGTATCATGAATCCCCTTTGGCCTGGTCGGCATCGAGCGGCTGACGCTGTACACGTCTTTGAGCCGCCGGAACTTCGTCATGATCTGCGCCACCTGCTGGGCGTTTTTGACGTCAAGCCCCATAACGACCGTCGACGTCCTGTTGCTCCGATTCGGCTTCGCATTGATGGAGCTGATGTTGACCTTCATCTCGGACGTGACCGCCAAAAGGTCCGTCAGCATTCCGCTCCTGTCGTTGCAGGTAATGGAGAGCTGCACCGTATAGTCCTTGTCGAGTCCGATATCCCAATCCACTTCCAGCACGCGGGAAAAATCCCCCACGTCGTGAAAAATATTGGGGCAATCCTCCCGATGCACGGAAACGCCGCGTCCCCGCGTCACAAAGCCGACGATGGGATCGCCGGGAATCGGATTGCAGCAACGCGCAAGACGCACCAGGAGCCCCGCTTCCCCTTCGACAAGGATGCCGTGACTTGATTTCTTGACGACGCCCTGCTGCGGCTTCAGCTCGGAAAGCAGCTTCGACACATCCGGCGCGGTAGTTTCCTTGAGCTCCTGCTTGTGCAGCTCGATCAGCTTCGTCAGGATCCCGTTGGTCGTTACGCCGCCGAAACCCAAAGACGCCAGAAGGTCGTCCTCGCTGTGGATATTGAATTTCTTCGCCACCTGCGCGAGGCGGTCGTCTTTCAGCAGTTCCTTCGGCTCATACCCGAGCCGCTTCGCTTCTTTCTCGATCAAATCGTGACCGCGCGCGATATTTTCTTCCCGCGTCGCTTTCTTGAACCACGAGCGTATCTTATTGCGCGTTTCCGACGACGAGACGATGTTCAGCCAATCGCGGGACGGGCCGTTGTTCGCCTTGTTCGTGATAATCGAGACAATATCGCCGTTCTTGAGCTTGTATTCCAGCGGCACAAGCTTGCCGTTGACCTTCGCGCCGACGCAGTGATGGCCGACCTCGGTATGAATACGATAAGCGAAATCAAGCGGGATCGAGCCTTTCGGCAATCCGATGACATCCCCGCGCGGCGTAAAGACGAAAACTTCGTCGGCGAAAACGTCGACCTTCAGCGCCTCGACATACTCCCGCGGATCGCTGAGTTCCTGCTGGAGATTGACCATCTGGCGCAGCCACGACATCTTTTGATCGTACGCGTTGCCCGCGACGGTGCTCTTCCCCGATTCCTTGTACTTCCAATGCGCGGCAAATCCGTATTCCGAGACCTGATGCATCTCAAACGTACGGATCTGGATTTCCAGCGGATAGCCGCGCGTCATGACCGTCGTATGCAGCGACTGATAGCCGTTGGACTTCGGCATCGCGATATAATCTTTGAACCGCCCCGGCATCGGTTTCCACATCGCGTGGATTATACCCAGCACCCCGTAGCACTCGGCCTCCGTCTTGACGAGGACGCGCACGGCGGAAAGATCGTATATCTCGCTGATATCCTTGTTGTCGCGGTGCATCTTCTTGTAAATGCTGTAAAAATGTTTCGCGCGTCCGCGAATCTCCGCTTTCATGCCGACGGCGACAAGCTTTTCGTGAAGCTGCGCCATCGCGTCGTCGATAAACGCCTGACGCTCCTGCCGCTTCTGTTTTACGCTCTCCACGAGGTCGTAATAGATTTCCGGCTCCAGATACCGCAGGCACAAGTCCTCGAGCTCGCATTTGATATTAGAAATACCGAGCCGATTTGCCAGCGGCGCATAAATCTCGATTGTCTCCCGCGCAATGCGCTTTTGCTTGTCCGCGCGCATATATTTGAGCGTCCGCATATTGTGCAGACGGTCGGCGAGCTTGATCAAGATGACGCGCAGGTCTTTCGCCATCGCCAGGAACAGCTTCCGGTAATTCTCGAGCTGCTGCTCTTCCTTCGATTTGTATTCGATCCTGCCCAGCTTCGTCACGCCGTCGATCAGCATCGCGACCTCGTCGCCGAATTTCTCCTGCATTTCCTCGATCGTAAAGGTCGTATCCTCGACAACGTCGTGCAGGAGTGCCGCCGAAAGCGCAGCCTCGTCGAGATGCATGTCGGAAAGGATATACGCCACGTTCAGCGGATGAATGATATACTCCTCTCCCGACGCGCGCATCTGGCCCTCATGCGCCTCTTTCGCAAGCTCATACGCTCTGGCGATCAGATCCACATTCGCGCCCGGCTGCGTATGCTTTACCTCGGAAATTATATCTTCAATCGTAATCGGTTTTGGCTTGGTCATACGACTCACCCCACCGTGTATCGTCCAAAAATCGTTGAAATGACTATCACTAAAATATTATACCATGCGGAAAACGAAAGGAAAAGGAACGCGCAATCAGTCAAGACGAACGCGCACCGTCGTCCTCTGCGCAGGACGAATAACGACACCTTCCATAGGAGGAATCGAAATATGAAGCGTCAGCTTGTCCGCATGCGGGTCGTCCGGACGTATGCCTTCCGTGCCCTGCGGCGCGTCCTTCGGCGTCGCGTCAGACGGCTCCCTAATCTCCGCGATGCTTCCCAGATATTCTTTTCCGCCCAAATCGTAAGTCACCATCTGCCCGACATAAAGAAGATCGCGATTGGCCGGGTCCGTGTACGCCTCCAGCCACATATCCTCCGCCGCGCCGATCCGGAAAACCGGCTCGCCTGCGCGCACTTCGCTCCCTTCTTTGGCCTCGGTAAAATACGCGACGCCGTCAACGGGCGCCGTCACCTCCGTCGCGTCGGAAGCCTGCCGCGCGGTCGCGAGCGCCGTCTCCGCCTGCCGCACCTGGAACTCGGCGCGGCTGATCGCTTCCGGACTTCCGGGCCGCGTCACCGTCTGATAAGAAACGCCCCCTGAAAGCGCCGCCTGATAAGCCGCCTCCGCCGCGTCTCTTTCGTTTGCGCTGACTGCGCCCACGTCGTAAAGGAACTGCGCTTTCTCATAACGCTGACGCGCAGCCTCGGCATCCGCTCCGCCGCCTCCGCCGTAAACAGGCTGTACCGTCACGACGCCCGCGTTCAGCTCGTCCAAGTTCCGCTTGGAAAGCGCGAGATACTCTTCCAACTGCTGAATCTGCTCCGGCGAAACCTTGACCTTTATTTTTGCCAGGACTTGTCCGCGCTTCACCGCTTCGCCGTCGGCAATCAACACTTCCGTAATCGTGCCGGCCGCGCGCGTCCGCGTCTGCACGACATGCCCGACGACTTCCGCCTCGACGATGGAAAGCGTGCGATGACTCGACTTGTAAAGCCAGACGACGCCCGCGCAGAGAAAAGCTGCCAAAAGCAGCGCCGCGAAGCCGTACTTAATGAACAGCTTCACTTTATCGCTAATATCGACTTCCAAAATCCCGTCCTCCTCATGAAAAAGCGCGCAGAAAACCTGCGCGCCTTTGCCCTGCATCGTTATGCCAATCCGAGCTGTGCTTTGAGCACCGAAACCGCCTTCTCCATCGCATTTGGAATCTTCTCCGGCTCCTTGCCGCCGGCTTGCGCCATCTCAGGACGTCCGCCGCCGCCGCCGCCAACTTCCTTCGCGGCTTCCTTGACGATCTTGCCGACATGAACGCCGCTCGCCACAGCCTCTTTCGAAGCCTTCGCGACGATATTGACCTTGTCGTCCATGATCGCGCAAAGCACGACGACGCCTTTCTTAAGCTTCGCTTCCGTCAGGTCGGCCATCTCACGAAGCGCGTCCATACTGTCGACGTTCGCTCTGCCCGTTACGCACTGCACGTCGCCGTATGTCTGCATCGCCATCAGGAGTTTTTGCGCGTCGGCGCGCTCCTGCATCCGATGGACCTCGTCGATCTGCTTCTTCATTTCTTTATAGTCCGCCGCGAGCGTGGAAAGACGCTGCACGACCTCTGTATCGCGGCACTTCAGGACCTCCGCCGCCTGCGAGAGCGCTTCCGCCCGCTCATGCGCCCAGCGAAGCGCCGCCTCGCCGGTAATCGCCTCGATACGCCGAACGCCCGCAGCTACGCCCGTCTCGCTGACGATCTTGAACATGCCGATCTGTCCGACATTCGCCACATGAGAACCGCCGCAAAGCTCCATACTGAAGCCCGGCACGGTCACGACGCGAACGACGTCGCCGTATTTCTCGCCAAAAAGCGCCATCGCGCCTTTCGCTTTCGCTTCGTCCTGCTTCATCTGCGCGATCTCGACGTCCTGCGCCTGCAAGATCACGTGATTGACCAACTCTTCCACGTCCGCAAGCTGCTGCGCTGATACCGGCTCGAAATTCGAGAAGTCGAAACGCAGACGTTCCGGCGTGACCAGCGAGCCCGCCTGATTGACCTGATCGCCGACGACGCGCTTCAGCGCCGCCTGCAAAAGATGCGTCGCCGTATGATTGCGCGCCGACGCGAGCTTCTTCTCGCGGTCCACGGTAATCTTGACGACGTCGCCGACTTTCAGCAAGCCCTCTTCCACATAGCCGATATGATAAATCGTGCCGTCCGGCAGCTTCTTCGCGTTCGATACCTGCACGCGGCCGAAATCCGTCGTGAAAAGGCCGACGTCGCCGACCTGTCCGCCGCCCTCCGCATAGAACGGAGTCGCGTCGAGGATGATTCCCGCTTCTTCACCGTCAGACAACGAATCGGCAAGCACGCCGTCCTTCCAAAGGGCGACGACCTTCGCCTCTTTCGCCGTCGGGTCCTGCTTCAGGCTCTTGACGTCGACGCCGCTGAGATCGGGCACCGCCACGCGCTGATTCTCCTGACGCGCCGCGCGCGCACGATCGCGCTGCTCCTGCATCGCCTTGTCAAACCCGTCGCGGTCGAGCGTCAGTCCGCTCTCCTGCAGGATCTCGTCCGTCAGCTCCCACGGGAAGCCGTAAGTATCATAAAGCTTGAACGCGCTCTCGCCGTCCAGCTCCTTCTTGCCCTGCGCTTTGACCGTCTCGATCTCTCCGGCCAGAAGCTCGCAGCCTTGCTCCAAAGTCGCGTGAAAACGCTCTTCCTCGAGCTGGATGACTTTCTTGATATAATCCTGACGCTCCGTGATTGCCTCGAAATCCGGCGCGTCCTTGTAAATCTTGACGACCGCGTCCACAGCGCCCGTCAAGAAAGGCTTGTCCATGCCGAGAAGCCGCCCGTGACGCACCGCGCGGCGAAGGATACGACGGAGCACATAGCCGCGCCCCTCGTTCGACGGCAAGATCCCGTCCATGATCATGATCGTCATGCTGCGCGCATGATCGGCGATGACCTTCAGCGAAATATCCTTCTGCGCGTCCTCGCCGTACTTCACGCCCGAAACGCCGGAAGCATACTCGATGATCGGATACAAGAGATCTGTCTCGAAATTCGTCCGCTTGCCCTGCAGTACGGACGCCAGACGCTCAAGGCCGCAGCCCGTGTCGATGTTCTTATGCGCGAGCGGCTTGTACTCGCCGTCCTCCGTCTTGTCATACTGCGTAAAGACAAGATTCCAGATCTCGAGATACCGGTCGCAGTCGCAGCCCACGGCGCAGGTCGGCTCGCCGCAGCCGCGGTCCTCGCCGAGATCGATATAGATCTCAGAGTCGGGGCCGCAGGGGCCGGGGCCGATTTCCCAGAAATTATCTTCCAGCTTCACGATATGGTCGGACAAGAATCCGGGCTCCTTTCTCCAGATTTCCGCCGCCTCGTCGTCCTTCGGGTAGATCGTCGCGTAGAGCTTCTCCTTCGGGAGCTCGACGACCTCCGTCAAGAATTCCCACGCCCACGCAATCGCTTCTTCTTTGAAATAGTCGCCGAAGGAGAAATTCCCGAGCATCTCAAAATACGTCTGATGGCGAGCCGTCCGCCCGACGTTCTCGATATCGCCCGTCCGAACGCAGCGCTGGCTCGTCGTGATGCGCGTGCGCGGCGGTTTCATCTTTCCGGTGAAAAAAGGTTTGAACGGCGCCATACCTGCGCCGATCATCAAAAGCGTCGGATCGTTCTCAGGAATCAGCGACGCGCTCGCAAGGCGCAAATGCCCAGCCTTCTTCTCAAAAAAATCGAGGTACGCCTCGCGCAGCTCGTTTCCCGTCATGAATTTCAACACTATCAGCTCCCATTACATGCTATCGGTAACTAGATGATTATATAATAATCACC
>JAFZRW010000176.1 GCA_017619685.1 Schwartzia sp. (in: firmicutes) | reverse complement strand
GACGTCAGCAGCTTCAAGTCGCTTTGCGTGGCGTTGTCCGCTACGGTCGGCACCGGTAATATCGTCGGCGTCGCCACGGCGGTGAAGGTCGGCGGCCCGGGCGCGCTGTTCTGGATGTGGATGGCGGCGTTTTTCGGCATGGCGACAAAGTACGCCGAGGGACTTCTTGCGATCAAGTATCGCTCGAAGGACGAGAACGGCGAAGTAGCCGGCGGCCCGATGTATTACATCCTGAACGGTATGGGCGAGGCGTGGAGGCCTCTCGCTACCTTTTTTGCCGCCGCTTGTATCCTCGTCGCGTATTTCGGCATCGGTACGTTCCCGCAGGTCAATGCTATCGTCGATTCTGTGAATCTGACTTTCGGCATATCGAAGGTCGTGACGGACGCGGTGCTGACCGTATTGGTCGCGGCGGTCACTTTGGGCGGCCTCAAAAGTATCGCGAACGTCGCCGATAAGATCGTGCCGTTTATGTCCGCCGTTTACGTCGTGCTCGGCGTCGGCATGATTCTCGCGCATCTCGGCGATATTCCCGCTGCCGTCGGCATGATCCTGTCCGACGCTTTCACCGGCCACGCCGCGGTGGGCGGCTTTGCCGGCTCGACGATGATGATGGCGATGCAGAGCGGTATCGCACGCGGCGTGTTCTCCAACGAGTCAGGTCTCGGCTCCGCGCCGATTGCCGCCGCTGCTGCGAAGACGAAATGGCCGGCGGAGCAGGGCCTGATCTCGATGACGGGCACCTTTATCGATACGATCATCATCTGTACGATGACGGGCCTCGCGCTGATTTTTACCGGCGTCTGGTGCGGCGACGCGGCGGGCGCGCAGATGACCGCCAGCGCTTTTGCGGCATCCTTCGGTCCTTCGGGCGCTGTGGTTTTGACGATTTCCCTGGTGTTGTTCGCGTTTACGACGATCCTCGGCTGGAATTATTACGGCGAGCGCGCGGCGATCTATCTTTTCGGCACGAAGGGGCTTATGCCGTACCGGCTGATTTTCATCGTGCTGATCGCTTCCGGCGCGTTCCTGAAGCTCGAGGCGATCTGGATCCTCGCCGATATCGTGAACGGCCTGATGGCGATCCCGAACCTGATCGCGCTGATCATGCTTTCGTCGGTCATCGTTGCGGAGACGAAGCTCTATATGGAGCACAGGAAGACCCACGGAGACGAATAAGACAGAAGAAAAAGGCGACTTTCGCAGTTTCGCGGAAGTCGTCTTTTTGTGCGGAGATTACAGCGCCTGCCGGAGCCCGTCGAGTCCATCGCGCCGGTAAATGTTTTTGTAATATTGAAGTTCGTTTTGGATGATCGCGTCGATGGCTTTCATACCGAGAAGCTCCACCGGCGCGTGGTCGTCGGTCAGGATTTTTTCGCCCCGGGGCGGGGACTGCCAGACGTTTCCTATATGCTGCATGAGAGCGGAGAGGTCTTTGTCCGGCAGCGCTTTCGCGGTTTTGGGCAGTTTTTCCAGTGTGGCCTCATCCATCGCGGCGAACAGCGCGAGGTTCGTATCGCCCGTCACTTCGACGACGCGGAGGGCGGGGAAGACGGCGGCGATGGTGTCGATCAGGCGCTCGTTGATGTTGCCTGCGCCGCTGGCTTTCATATTGAGGTTCACGGTCATGACGCCGCCGGGGGCGAGGTGATCTTTCACGAGTTGAAAGAACTCCACCGAGCTCATCTGGAACGGGATCGTGATGTCGCGAAACGCGTCCACCATGATGACGTCGTAGCGTTTTTCGTCCATTTGCAGATAGGCCCGCCCGTCGTAAGCGACGACGGGAATGTCTTCCGGCAGATCGAAATATTTGCGGGAAAGCGCGATGATTTTCTCGTCGATCTCGACGCCCGTGATTCGCGACGACGGGAAATAGCGGCGGCATTCCTCGGCGAAGGTGCCCGTGCCCATGCCGAGCACCAGGACGTCGCCGCCGCCCGTGACGGCGGGAGCCGCCAGCGCGTAATCGAAATACATGCCCGACAAAGAGCCGTCTTTGACGCGTTTCGACTGCACGCCAAACATCACGTTTGTCGAGAAGATCGTGGTTTTCTCGTCGTCCTTGACCTGCAAATAGTTGTAGACCGATTCTCCTTCGTAGGCGAGCGCCGTCTCCCAGAAAGCGAAGCGGCTTTCCCTGCCGAGAAGCGCGCAGGCGAGAAAAACGAGAACCGCCAGCGTGCAGAATCGCCGGTGCGTTCCTTCGCGCCAAAAGTAAACGAGTCCGAGGACGAGCAGGATCGCCGCGAAGACGAGAAATGTCGCCGCCGTGCCTGCCGCGGGAATCGTCACGAAGGTCGGCAGGAACGTGCCGATGATGCTGCCCGTGGTGCCCGCCGCGCCGATGCGTCCGACGACGCGTCCACTCTCGTCGAGGCTTTCCGTCGCGTATTTGACAAGGCAGGGCGTGACTGTGCCGAGCAGGAATAGCGGAAAGACGAAAATCGCGATGCAGGAGAGGAACGCCGCCGTCACGAGAAGGTTCGTCTCGATCGCGACGATCAGGAGACCGGAGACGAGCGCGACGATGTATTTTCCCAGCACGGGAATCGCGGCAATCCACAGGGCGGCGACAATCAGGCGGCGATAGAGCCGCGCCGGGTTCGGATCGCGGTCGGCGAGGCGGCCGCCCCAGACGTTGCCGAGCGCGAGGGCGATCATGATCGTGCCGATGATGATGGTCCAGACGATCTGGGAAGCGCTGAAATACGGCGCCAAAAGACGACTGGCGCCGATCTCGACCGCCATGACGGACATGCCGGAGAAGAACGCCGTCGCGTAAAGATACGATTTATTTTTCAATATAGGACCCCGCCCCTTTGAGGCGGACAAAAAACTCATTTTTCATCACGTCCTTATCTTGTCTCAATCCTATTTATGAAGTATTCGCCGTTGCGGCAATATTTCCTGCAAAAAGACGTGCGCCGAAAGACGGTTTTCGTTGCGCTTTTTTTGCCCGCGCCTCTTGCCATGACGCGCCGCAAATGGTACACTAAAAGACAATGTAAAAGGCAACTTCTGTGGATAAGATATTGGGTATATTGTGGATAAGCTTGTGGATAGTTGCTGATAGTGAGTTTTAAGCGGTGGACAATTTTTCACCAAACAACGCTTTTGGAAATTTGGACAAGCTTTTGGAGGGAATATTCTTTTTATGGAGAAACTGGTCATAAACGGCGGGCGCAGCCTTTCGGGCCGCGTGAAAATCAGCGGCGCGAAAAATGCGGTGCTGCCGATTATCGCCGCGACGCTTCTGGGGCAGGACGGGCCGAGCCGTCTTGACGAAGTGCCGATGCTTGACGATGTATATACGATTGCGGAAGTTTTGCGGGAGCTGGGCGTCGAGGCGGCGTACAACGCTGACGAGCATCAGTTCAACGTGGACAGCAGTAAGATCGTGTCGTGGGAAGCGCCGTACGATCTCGTACGGAAAATGCGCGCGTCGTTCCTGATCATGGGACCGCTGCTCGCGCGCTGCGGGCGTGCGAAGATATCGCTTCCGGGCGGCTGCGCGATCGGCACGCGCCCCATCGACCTTCATCTGAAAGGATTTGAGGCGCTGGGCGCGGAGATCGAGATCGGTCACGGCTTCATTGACGCGAACGCGCCGGGCGGACTCAAGGGCGCGCGTATCTATCTCGACTTTCCGAGCGTCGGCGCGACGGAGAATATCCTGATGGCGGCGTCGATGGCGGAAGGGCAGACGGTGCTTGAGAATCCGGCGCAGGAGCCGGAAATCATCGACCTTGCGAATTTCCTGAACGTGATGGGCGCGAAGATTCGCGGCGCGGGTACGAACGTCATCAAGATCGAGGGCGTGCCGAGGCTCAAGGGCGCGACGTACACAGTCATTCCCGATCGTATCGAGGCGGGAACGTATATGGTCGCCGCGGCGATGACGAAAGGCGACGTTTATATCGAGAACGCGATCAGCGAGCATCTGAAGCCGGTGATTGCGAAGCTGAAGGAAGCGGGCGTCTCCATCGAGGAAGACGTAGACGGCGTGCGCGTTTATTGCACGGAGCCGACAAAAGCGGTGGACATCAAGACGATGCCGTATCCGGGTTTCCCGACCGATATGCAGGCGCAGTTCATGGCGATGCTTGCGGTCTCGGAAGGGACGGGCATGGTGACGGAGACGGTTTTCGAGAATCGTTTCATGCATGTGGACGAGTTGAAACGCATGGGCGCGAATATCAAGATCGACGGCCGCACGTCCGTCGTCGAGGGCGTTCCGCGTCTGACCGGCTGCCAGGTCAAGGCGACAGATTTGCGCGCGGGCGCGGCTATGGTGCTCGCGGGACTTGTCGCGGAAGGCGAGACGCAGATCGGCTACATTCATCATATCGACCGCGGATACGACCATCTGGTGCAGAAGCTCGTCGCTCTCGGCGCGGATATTCGCCGTGTGGACGACTAGGGGGCGGCGATGGAGCAAGATAAACGGAACCTGATTATATTGACGCTGCTCGGCGCGGCGCTTTTCCTGCTGGCGAACGGACACATTCCGGTGACCGATCCCGTGGAGTCGAACTACACGCAGACCGCGAAGGAAATGTTGCTTTCGGGCGACTATATGTCGCCGCGCATTTTTGGCAATTATTGGTACGACAAGCCGGCGTTCTTTTATTGGGAACTGATTGCGGCGTTCAAGGTTTTTGGCGTGACGGATTTCGCCGCGCGTTTTTTTTCGTCGGTTTTTGGCGTGATCGGCCTGTTGCTCACCTACGTTTTTGCGCGCCGTTTATATGACGCGCGTACGGCGCTGCTCTCGGGCGTGATTCTCGCGACTTCGCTCGGCTATTGGGTGATTTCCAAAGCGGTCATCACGGATATAACGCTGTTCGTGTTTTTCGACGCGGTGCTCGTCTTTTTTTATATCGCCTATACCGGAAAGAACAAGAACATTTATTATTTCTGTTACTTCTTTGCGGGGCTGGCGGTGCTTACGAAAGGCCCTATCGGCATCTTGCTTCCGGGGCTCATCGTGACGCTGTTCATTTGCGCGCAGCGCGATTTCACAGAGATACCGCGCATGAAGCCGCTGGGCTTTGCGATTTTCTTTGCGGTGGTCGCGGCATGGTATGTGCCGATGTATTTCGCGCACGGCTCGGAGTTTGTCGACACGTTCCTCGGCGTTCACAACGTGCTCAGGGCGACGGTCTCGGAGCACCCGATGTGGGACGTCTGGTGGTACTAT
>JAFZRW010000175.1 GCA_017619685.1 Schwartzia sp. (in: firmicutes) | reverse complement strand
CATCAAATTCCGCTGATGAAGCACCCTCTATATTTAATTTGCATTGTTTTGCAGTTATATCCCACAACTTAATCCAGATATTATTATACTCTTTAAGCGCAGCCTTATATGATTCCGATTCTTTCGATACTTTTTCCTTCTCTAAATCCGCACCAATAGCTTCAAATTTTGATTTGCATTTTTGGGATATATCTAATAGCTCTTGGGACAGGTCCTCCACTGAAAAAGCCATCGAAAAACTTTCATGTTTAACTTGATCGATAGTTTTCATATATTTATCATGCATAGCTTGTACTTCTTTTTTAGGGTCTCCACCGCCAATACTGCTGCTTCCTCCACCACTTCCGCCGCCGCACCCAGCGAGACATAACGCACACAGCATGATTGCAAACATTTTCTTGAACATTGGTTCTTCCCTCCCAATTTCCTAAATCAAATGCAATCTACATATCTCAATTATAGTCAACATTTTAAGCATAGTCAACGAATTGAGCATGATACGATAAAGCAAATTCACGACCGAAGGATTTGCTTTATGATTTCCTATGAGCCGCTTTGGCGTACGCTGAACGAAAAAGATATGTCCACCTATGACCTCATTTATCGGCATGGGTTATCAGCAAATACGATACACCGCATGAAAAGCGGAAAGCCCATCACGACAAAAACGCTTGATGAATTGTGCTTCATCTTACAGTGTCCTGTGTCTGCCATCTTAGAATACCGCGAAGAAACCTCCGATTGAATATATACGATATGTCACGCCGTCCCTTTCGGGGCGGCGTTTTTGCAACAAAAAAGCTGCCACACATTTTGTGCAACAGCTCAAATCTTTATATACTCAACTCAAACTTCCCACATGGAAAATACAAATAAACTGCACTTTTTAGGGAAACGCCGATTTGGATTGATTTCAAGCATGGAACATTGGAGTAAAGTGGCGAGTGCTATAGGACGCTGACAACGGATAGCGTCAATTCCGTTTCGAGGAAAAAACTGACCGTTGCCAGAAAACCCTGTTATTCAAACCTTTATAGCGTATCATTTCTCTTTCACGAAAAAAACGAAGTACAAATTTTTGACTCCGAATTTTTTTCACGGACTTTGGCGAAAAGCAGAAACCCTTATAACAAAAGGAATTTCACGATGTCTCGTCAAATAATCAAAAAACGGAATTGCGTCAATTTCCAATAGTATAACTTCGTCCATTAAATATCGCTCCCCACTTGCTCTTCCAAGGGGAGGACAATAAGAACTATGGGTCTCGACGTTACTGTAATTATTAGGTTTGTTAGCGTTTTGCATGTGGGAAGTTTCATTACCAATCAATTCCGGGTCATTCTTCTTCCGCATTTTCGCCAAGCGGCAGAGACATTTGCTCCGGCGGCTCCGGCTCGGGCAGGACGGGCAAATCTTCCAAAGTTTTCAACCCAAACGCGCGCAAAAACGTCTCCGTCGTCCCGTACTGAATCGGCTTGCCTACGACGTCTTTTCGCCCGACCTCCGTGATGAGTTCCCTTGCGACGAGCTGCGCCAGCACGCGCTCCGCATGATGCACGCCGCGAATCTGCTCGATCTCCAGCTTCGTCACCGGCTGCTTGAACGCGATGATGGAAAGCGTCTCCAGCGCCGCCTTTGAGAGGCGACGATTCGTCTCCTGCGAAAGTCGCTCGACGTAAGAGAAATGCTCGGGCCGCGTGACAAGCTGCCAGCCGCCCGCAGTCTCTTGCAGCATCAGCCCGCTGTCTCGCTCCGAAAGCGCCGCGCCGAGCTCGTCCAAAAGCGCCCGCACCGACGCCGCGTCCGTCTGCAAAATTTCCTGCAGCTGCTCCTCGGACAGCGGATCGCCGCCCGCGAAGAGCACAGCCTCCAAAGCTCCCCGTAGTTCCGTCAAAATCTCATTCCTCACTTGCGGAAGCGCCGACTTCTTCAACGCTTCCTATCACCGCAGCGCCGTCGACGCCTTCGCGAAGTTCCACCCGGATCGGCGCGAAAAGCGCCGGCTGCCGGACAAGGATCATTCGCCGCCGGATCAATTCCAATAAGGCGAGAAACGTCGCCACCAACTCGTCGCGCGTTCCTTCCGCGAACAAATCCTCAAAGTCCGTCGCGTTGTCCCGCGCCGCCAAAAGGCGTGCGATAATCATCTGCATTTGATCCTCGACGCGATACTCGTCATGCGCGACGATCGCCTCGGGAATCGTCAGCGCGCGCTTGACTGCGAGCACCTTGCGAAACGCTTCCCAAAGCGCCTGCGCTGAAAGCCCCGTCGGAGGCGCAATCCTCGCCGGAAGCTCCGCCGGCGCGCGCCCGACATATCGCTCCGCATCCTCCGCGCGCTCCGCCATCGCAAGACTGACTTTTTTGTAGCGCTGGTACTCGACAATGCGCTGCACCAGTTCCTCGCGCGGGTCGATTCCCTCGTCCTCTGCCGTCTCTTTCGGCGGCTTCGGCAGCATCATGCGCGACTTGATCAAAAGCAGCGTCGCCGCCATCACGAGGAATTCGCTCGCCACTTCGATATTGAACTCGCGCATGGCCGCCAGATACGCCATGTATTGCTCTGTCAGCGCCGCGATGGGAATATCGTAAATATCGATCTTATTGACTTGTATCAGGTGCATCAAAAGCTCCATCGGCCCCTCGAACGCGTCGAGTTTCACCTGATATTCCGCCGCGCGCCCGTCAGGCAAGATGCATGACCTCGCGCACTTCTTCCATCGTCTTTTCCGCGATCACGCGCGCTTTCTTCGCGCCCTCTTCGAGAATCTCGCGGATTTTCTCCGGCTTCCCCTGATATTCCTGCCGACGCACGTGCATGTCCGCCATCGCGTCCACCATTTTTTCGGCCAGCCGCTTCTTGCACGCCACGCAGCCGATGCAGCCCTCACGGCAATCCTTCTCGATTGACTCGACCTCGTCAGCATTGAAGAGTTTTTGGAACTTAAAGGCCACGCAGACTTCCGGATGGCCTTTGTCCGTCTTCTTGATGCGCTCGGGATCCGTCACGATCATCCGCACACGCTCCCGCAGCTCGTCCGGACTTGCCGCGAACGGAATCGTATTGCCGTACGACTTCGACATCTTGCGCCCGTCGATTCCGGGCAGCACCGCCGCGCGGCTCATGAGCCCCTGCGGTTCCACGAAAACTTCTTTGCCGTACATCAGATTGAACCGCCGCACGATTTCCCGCGCCAGTTCCAGATGCGGATTCTGGTCTTCACCCACCGGCACCCAGCCCGCTTTATACAGCACGATATCCGCCGTCATGAGCTCGGGATAGCCCAAGAATCCGTAAGTATTGATATCCTTGCCCTGCTCGCCGAGATTTTGCAGCTTGTCTTTATAAGTCGGCACGCGCTCCAGCCACGAAAGCGGCGTCATCATCGAAAGCAGCAGATGAAGCTCCGCGTGCGCCTTGACGTGCGACTGCACGAAAATAATGTTCTTCTCAGGATCGAGACCCGCTGACAGCCAGTCGAGCATCATGTCGTGGATATACCCGGGCAGCTTGCTCGTGTCGGCATACGCGCTTGTCAATGCGTGCAAATCGGCGATCGCGAAAATGCAGTCGTAATCGTTTTGCAGTTTTACCCAGTTCTCAAGCGCTCCCATATAGTTGCCGAGGTGAAATTTTCCCGACGGCTGCATCGCGCTGAAAATACGTCCCTTACTCATACTCCGGACTCCTTTGCTCTTACAGGATTCGCCCGCCGAAAAAACGGCGGAAGCGTAAAAATACCATAATATATAAATGATAAAACGAAAGCGCGGGTTTGTCAATTTTCGCGCGGCGGGTGAAAAACTACGCACGACAAAATAATAAAAGAGACGCAAAGCTGCGCCTCTCCTGGTTTCGCTGCGAGCACTCAATAAGCCGGGTTCTGTTCCGCGCAAAAACGCGGCGGCAATCATTTATCTAGGCCGCTCGTCGCCAAGCGGCTCCAGCGACTCAACCCGGAAGGTTCCGCGGGCCGCATCATCCCTTCCCTATTTGGTCTTGCTCCGTGTGGGGTTTACCAAGCCGGCCGATTACTCGGACGCTGGTGCGCTCTTACCGCACCTTTCCACCCTTACCCCGCCGAAACGACGAGGCGGTTTCCTTTTCTATGGCACTTTCCCGAAGGTCGCCCTTGCCGGACGTTATCCGGCACACCGCCCTGTGGAGCCCGGACTTTCCTCTTGCAGCTCCAGGTGTACTGGCACGCTGATTTTTGTACTTAAAACGGCGCTGAATGTGCCTCCAGATGCAAGACGAAGGAGGGAAGCACAGCGGTGACTGTGCCGACCGACGACAACGCAGCAGATGGCGGCACAGGCAGTGGCGTTTGGCGAAATATCAGCGTGTCAGTACACCCGGTCCCCCAGCGATTGCCTTTCATGCTCGCAAAAGTGATTATACAGACTTCCCCATGAAGCGTCAAGCTTCAAAGAATCTCAAAGAAATCGCGGGCCGCGTCGTCCTCGACGATCTCGACTTTATCGCCCAATTCTTCAATCAATCGCTTTGCCAGAATCTCAACCACAGGCTGCTCCGTCGCGAAATGGCCCGCGTCGATGACATGAATGCCGAGCGCGGCCGCACGCTGGGCGTCATGATAACGCACGTCGCCCGTGACGAAAGCGTCGCAGCCTAAAAGCGCCGCGCGCTCGATGAACTCCGCGCCGCTGCCGCTGCAAAGCCCGACTTTTTTCACGGGACGATCGCCGCCGCTGACAAAGCGGATATTTTTCGCGCCCAATCCTTTCCTGACTTGCTCTGCGAAAGCTCGCGCCTCCATTGGCGCGGGGAGTTTCCCGACGCGGCCGAGGCTTTCCGAAAGCTCGTCCGCATTTCCAAGAGGCGCAATCGTCGCCGGATCGAGTCCGATACGCGCCGCCAATACGTCGTTGACGCCGCCCTCGGCAGAGTCGAGATTCGTATGAGCGGCGAAAACCGCGACGCCCGCCCGCAGGAGCGCGCCAAGAAGGCGTCCGTCGGGAAGATCGGTACGAAGCTTCTTCAGCCCGCGAAAAATGACGGGGTGGTGCGCGACGATCATCTGAAAGCCTTCCTCCGCTGCGCGTTTTGCCGTCTCTTCCCGTACGTCGAGACAGACGAGAATGCGCCGAACCTCGTCGTTCGGATTTCCGACAAGAAGCCCCGGATTGTCCCAATCCTCCGCCAGTTTTTTCGGCGCGATACGTTCCATGACGTCCATGACGTCCCGACACTTAACCATGCTCTTTCTCCTCTCCGTCGTTCCAATGCCGCTCGATTTCCCGAAGTTCTTCCGCGATTTTTATGTATGCGTCGCTCTCGCGCGCTGCCTCGCTCTTTTCCATACCGCACAGGATTCGCCGCAAACGTTCGACTTGCGCCTCGATATGCCGTGCAAAAAGCGCCGGTTTCTCCCGCCAAAGCACCGGGCCGATTGTCAGTAACCACGATTCCGGCAATTCTTCCGTTCCCGGCTCCGCCGCGATAATTTCGTAAAGCCGCCCGTCCGCCGTCGCAAGCCGTTCCTCTGCGATATGCCAGCCGTTTTCATAAAGCCAGCGGCGAAGCGTCGGCGCGTCGTTCATTGGCTGCAGCACGAGCCGCGACAACTTTTGGAGCACGTCCGGCCCCGCCGCGAGGATCGACGCGATCAATCCGCCGCCCATACCCGCAATACAGACCGTATCGACCTCGCCCGGCGAAAGCGGCACCAGTCCGTCGCCGCAACGTACAGGCACGCGCCCGGAAAGCCCCGCCGCTGAAAGCGTCCGCCGTGCCGCCGCACACGGTCCTTCATTTTTGTCCGTGGCAATCACATGCGCCGCGTCTCGTTCTTCCATCAATGCAATCGCAAGATACGCATGATCCGTTCCAACGTCCGCGACGCGCGCCCCGTGCGGCACGAGCGCCGCCACCGCCGCAAGCCGATCGTCAATCCGCATGATGCGCCCCCTTCTCTATACAAAAAGCCGCCGATTTCTCGGCGGCTCAAATTTTCTGGCTCCTTGAGCAGGACTCGAACCTGCGACCGATCGGTTAACAGCCGATTGCTCTACCGACTGAGCTATCAAGGAATAACTACAAAAATATTATACAATCCCTCTGCGCGTCAGTCAAGGAAATCGCGGAGCTTATGGCTACGGCTCGGGTGGCGCAATTTGCGGAGCGCTTTCGCCTCAATCTGGCGAATACGTTCGCGCGTGACGCCGAAATTCTGCCCGACTTCCTCAAGCGTACGCGCCCTGCCGTCGTCGAGGCCGAAACGAAGCCGAAGCACCTTCTCCTCGCGCGGCGTCAGCGTATCAAGCACTTCCTCGAGTTGCTCCTTCAGAAGCAGGAACGAAGCCGCGTCCGCCGGAGCCGGCGCGTCGTGATCCTCGATGAAGTCGCCGAGGTGCGAGTCCTCTTCTTCGCCAATCGGCGTTTCGAGGGATACAGGCTCCTGCGCGATCTTCATGATCTCGCGCACGCGATCGACACCGATCTCCATCTCCTGCGCAATCTCGTCCGGCGTCGGGTCGCGCCCGAGCTGCTGCAAGAGCTGACGAGATATACGGATAAGCTTGTTGATCGTCTCGACCATGTGGACGGGAATACGAATCGTACGCGCCTGATCTGCGATCGCGCGCGTGATTGCCTGTCGTATCCACCACGTCGCGTAGGTGCTGAACTTGTAACCTTTGTTGTAATCGAATTTCTCGACCGCCTTGATGAGGCCGAGATTTCCTTCCTGAATCAAGTCGAGGAACAGCATCCCGCGCCCGACATAACGCTTCGCGATACTCACGACAAGTCGGAGGTTCGCCTCCGCGAGGCGTTTCTGCGCCTCCTCGTCGCCCTCTTCCATGCGCTTCGCGAGGATAATTTCCTCTTCCGCTGTCAGAAGCGGCACGCGGCCGATCTCTTTCAAGTACATGCGGACGGGATCGTCGATGCTGATTCCTTCCGGAATCGTGAGATCGATCTCCTCTTCCGCCTTTTCAATCGAGCCGTCGCCTGCATCCGAGTCTCCGTCGGCCGTCTCGTCCACAAGCTCGATGCCTTGCTTGCCGAACGTTGTATAGAGCTCGTCCATCATTTCCGGCGAAAGCTCGTGGTTCTGGAAAGCCTCCAAAATCTCACCGTACGTCAGCGAATTGCCGCCCTTTTTGCCGCGCTCGATCAGATCGCGCGTAATCTCCGCGACAGTTCTCTGCGCGCCGCCGCCTTCCCCGTCTTCGTCGGGATTCGTCTCCGGCTCGCCCTTTGCGGGAACTTCTGTCGTCGGCTTTTTCTTCGGTTTTTTCGGCTTTTCCGGTTTTTCCTCAGACGGTTTCTTCTTTTCCGTCTCCTCCGGTTCCGGAGCAGCCGCCTTCTTGCCGGTCGCCGATTCCTTCTTCGGCTTCTCGTCTTTTCCGCCTTTTACGACGGCACCGTCGTCTTTCGGCTCAGTTTTGGCCGCCGGCTTCTTTCCGCCGTCTTTCTTAGGCTTCGTTTCTTCTTTCTTTCCGGCCGGGTTTTCTTTTTTCGCGCTCGCCTTGCCGCTTTCTTTTGTCGCGGGCGTCTTCTTCTCCGGCTTTTTATCCGTCTTTTTCGGAGTATCCTTTTCCGCTTTATCCTTTGCCGCAAGCTTCTTCGGGGCATTTTTCGCCGCCGACTCTTTCTTCGCCGTGGTCTTCCCCTTTTTCGCCTCCGCCGGAGCTGCTTTCTTTGCGTTCGTCTCCGCTTTCGGCTTCGACGAAGCGTTCTTCTTCTCAGCCTTGGTCGGTTCCGCTTTCTTCGGCACCTGCTTTGCTTTTGCCTTTTCCGCCGTCTTCGCTTTCGGCGTCTCCGCCTTCTTCGGCGCAGACTTTGCCTTCGCCGTTTCCGCTTTTTTCGGCGCGGCTTTTGCCGCCGGCTTCTTCACGGCGTCCGCTTTTTTCGTCTTCGGCGCTTCCTGTTTTTTCGCCGCAGGCTTAGCCTTCGTCGTTTCCGCTTTCTTCGGTGCCGACTTCGCCTTTGCCGTTTCATTCTTCTTTGCCGCAGCCTTCACCTTCGGTGCTTCCTTTTTCGCCGCCGGTTTAGCCTTCGGTTTTTCAGCTTTCTTCGGCACAGACTTCGCCTTTGCCGCTTCATTCTTCTTGGTTGCAGACTTCGCCGTCTCAGCTTTTTTCGGCGCAGACTTCACCTGTTTTTGGGACGACGCGGACGTTTTCGCCGCGGCCTTCGCCGCCGGCTTCTTCACAGCGGGCGCTTTCTTGGCCGCCGCGCCGGTCTTCTTCATATCTTCCGCTTTCGCCGTCTTTTTCGCCGGCGCCTTTTCGGTCTGTTTTCCCGCCGCAGCTTTTTTTGCCGTCTTCTTCTCCGCCATGTCCTGCCGCCCCCTTTCCTTGTTTTCCTGCGTTGTTTTACCTTTCAATCCTTCACTCATCCATTCGTTGCCGTAAATTATTCAGCTGATCTATCTCTTGTTTTATTCGCTGACTTTTTTGTAATTCCTGCAAAAAATTTGAATTTCCTTCTCTTTCCATCGCATCCGCGCGAAGACGGTGTTCTTCAAAGGCTGCGCGCATTTGCGCGAGCCGGATCACTTGCAGGCAGTCGTCGCACAGGCCTTCCTTGTCCGGCGTCTCTTCAAGCAAAGCGTGTGAGAGCTCCGCTTCCGCCTCCTCGCCGAGCTTTTCTGCGACGCGTTCCTCACTTGGCTCTTCTTCCTGTTCCGCGCACGCCGCGATATATCGGAGCAGCTGCTCGTGAAGCGGATACGGAAACGGCTCGTTTCCAAGCTCCGCCACAGCCAATACCGCCACGCCCGCATCTTCCCAAGCCTTGCGAATCAAAACGCGGCCCGCGCGGCGCACCGCGTCGTCCACCGTCCGCACCGCCTGACGCCGGGGCTCAGGACGAAGCTCTGCCGCCGGTTCATCGCCACGATACATAGCCAGCTCCTGGCGAATGATCCCTTCGTCAATGCCCAGATTGCTCTGCAAATAATTGATATACGCATTTTGCTCCACCGCGCCCGACGCCCTGAGCGTCGGAAGGCACGCGCGCAGCGCCCGGTTCTTCCCGTCCAGCGACCGTATATCGTTACTCTTGAGCGCATATTGGATCTGGAATTTTCCAATCGGCACCGCCTGTTTCGCCAACTCGCGAAACGCCTCGCCGCCATGCTTTCGCACGAACTCGTCCGGATCCTTGCCGTCCGGCACGATCAGAACGCGCGCCCGTGCGCCTGTCGCGCTCACGATGGAAAGCGCGCGCAGCGTCGCCCGCTGCCCCGCCTCGTCGCTGTCATAGCAAAAACAAATATCGGTCGTGTACCGGAGAAGCAATCGGCATTGCTCCGCCGTGAACGCCGTTCCCAGCGACGCGACCGCATTGCCGACGCCCGCCGCCGCCAGCGAAATCGCGTCCATATACCCTTCGACGAGAAGCGCCCAGCCCTCCGAACGAATGGCGCTTTTCGCGCGATCCAGCCCGAAAAGCAATCGACGCTTGTTGAATATCGCCGTCTCCGGCGAATTCAAATATTTCGGCTTGCCGTCGTCGATGATGCGTCCGCCGAATCCGACGACGCGCCCCCGCTCGTCCGCAATGGGAATCATCGCCCGATTGCGGAAGCGGTCGTAGACGCCGCCCCGCCCTTCCGTGACAAGCCCGCCTTCCAACAGCAGCTTTTCGCTGACGCCCCGCTTCAAGAAACCGTCGCGCAGCTTTCCGAAAGCGTCCGGCGCAAACCCGAGCCCGAATGTCTCAATCGTTTCTTTCCCGATTCCCCGCCCTGCGAAATAACGAAGCCCCGCTTCGCCGTACCGCGTTTTCAAAAGGCAGTTGTGGAAAAACGACTGCGCCATGCCCATCATTTTCCTGAGATCGTCGAGCTTTCGGTCGCGCGCGAGCTCCTCGTCGGACTTCTCTCTCTCCGGCAGTGGGATTCCGAGCTTTTCCGCCTGCATCTTGATCGCGTCGAAATAGCTGACGTTCTCGATCAGCGACAGGAACTTGAACACGTTCCCGCCCGCGTGGCAGCCGAAGCAATAAAAAAACCCCTTATCCGGCGTAACGGAGAAAGACGGCGTCTTCTCCTGGTGAAACGGGCAACAGCCCCAATAGTTCCGGCCCTTCTTTTTCAGCGGAACATAGGACGCGACCACGCTCAAAATATCCGAAGCCTCGCGCACGCGGGCCACGAAATCGTCCATCGCCGCGCTTCTCATACAGAGCTCCACCTTTGGAAAAAAGTTTTCAACGGATTATATTCCATACAAATTAAAAAAATCCTTTCGACAAAAAAAGAAAATTTTCCGGTCGGAAAAATCTCCGACAAAAGCTTACCGCCCTAACGATTCCTTGATCGTCATGCCCACCGGCGGCACGAATATCTCATGGAAAAGCTGCACCGCGTAGCTGTCCGTCAGCCCCGCCACATAATCCACGACGCACTGCTGCCGTCCCCAGCGCTCCTCGCGGTCGAGAAATTCCTGCGGCAGCCGGTCGAAATGCCGGATAAAATATTTATAAAGCTGACGCAGCACGAACACAGCCTGCTCCCGCTCCCGCGCCAACGCCGACGAATGGTAAATGCGCTCGAACATGAACGCCCGGAAAGTCTTCATCACGTCCTGCATCGGCGGAGAAAAAGAAATATCGTGGAGTCCTTCCGAAAAAGTGATGATATCCGATACAAAACCCGTGATCATCGCCGAATGCGCGTCGCCCAGCGCGTCCGCCACCAGCGGCGGCAAATCGGCCGGCACCAGGAGACCCGCGCGCAGGCTGTCGTCGTAATCATGGCAAAGATACGCGATGCGGTCGGCATGATGCACGATGCGTCCTTCCAAAGTTTTCGCGCGTTCCTTGCCTGTATGATGGACGATGCCGTCCCGCACGTCGTCCGTCAGATTCAATCCTGCGCCCTCACGCTCCAAATAATCGACAACGCGAAGGCTCTGCTCGTTGTGTGCGAAATGACCGCAAAGCTCCGCCATCGCCGCCTCGCCCGAATGGCCGAAGGGCGTGTGCCCGACGTCGTGCCCCAGCGCAATCGCCTCGACAAGATCCTCGTTCAGCCGAAGCCCCCGCGCGATCGTCCGCGAAATCTGCGCGACTTCAAGACTGTGCGTCATGCGCGTGCGGTAGTGGTCGCCCGACATGATATAGACCTGCGTCTTGTGCTTCATGCGGCGAAACGACTTGGAATGAAGGATCCGATCGCGGTCGCGCTGATACGCGGTGCGGAACGGGCAAAGGTCAATCTCTCCCCGCCGTTTTGCCTCGCGGCTCTTCGCCGCGTCCGGCGACAGGATTTGATATTCCAATTCTTCCGTGCGCTCCCGAATCGTCTGCATAGTCTTATCCCTCCCCGCGCGTCTTTTTTGTCTCTATTCTGCATGAAACGAAAATTTCCTGCCGCGACATAAAAAAAGCCGCGGGGCTTCCCCACGGCAGGTGATATGCGGCATTACGCACTTATCCCGGAAAATGCACGACGCAGCGGTGAATCTTTTCTCCGAAGCCGCTGAATTTTTTCTCATACTCCGTCTCGATATTGTCCGGCCGATTCTCCGCGTGCAAGTCGTAGGACACGTCCTCAACCTTGAGTCCCGCCGCCGCGAACTCCTCCAGCGAAAAATCGAAAAGCCCCGGATTGTCCGTCTTGAAGATCAGGAGTCCGCCGGGCCGCAAAACGCGGCGGTATTTTTCAAGAAACGTGCGATATGTAAGGCGGCGCTTCGCGTGGCGCGCTTTCGGCCACGGGTCGCAGAAATTGATATAGAAGCCGTCCACTTCCCCGGGAGCGAAAATATCCTCCAGCGCGTGAATGTCAAAGACGAGCAGCCGCACATTCTTGAGCTCCGCCTCGCGCACCTTCTTCGCCGCCTTGTAAAGGACGTCCTGCTGCGCCTCGATCCCAAGGAAGCTGTTCTCCGGCTGACGGGCCGCGATCTGGCTGATGAAGCCGCCTTTGCCCGTGCCGAGTTCCACGTAGAGCGGCGCGGGACGGCCGAATATCTCCTTCCATCGTCCGCGCTCCGCCTCCGTCGCGGGCGCGTCTTTCGGATATACAAAATCGTCAAAGTCGTGAATCGCTTCATCGATCCACGGTTTTCTTCGCAATCGCAAATAATCAACCCCTTCACATTTTGTTATTATACAGGCGCGCTCCTCTGCCCGCAATCAAAAATTTCTTCACAGATTTCATATAATTTATGATACACTTGCTGATAATGTGATATAATACATTTGTTTACGCATTTAGGAAAGGTGGACTTATCTTGGCACGACAGACGAAACGCATCAGAAAAAATATCCAGACGGTGCAGCAGATGGACGAGATCCTGGACGGCAAGCCGGAAGGGCGGCAATATAAGCCGTGGGAAAACATCGTGCTCGTCGGCGTCATCTGCCTGACGATGTTTCTCTTGTCCTCGGGCTGGAATTATTTCGATACCGTAAACAAGGCCATGTACAGCCTGCTGCTCGTAGCGCTGCTCCTGATGTACGCGCAGCGCCGCATGGACATGACGCCGACGCGGGAAACCTGGATTCGGCGCGGCATTTTCGCGGCAATCTCGCTGGCGCTTGTGCTTTTCGCATACGCGGTATATCTGCAGTATCTCGTATAATTTCAATACAGCAAAGAAGGGTTTACAGTAATGTCTCAATTTGACGCGCGCAATATCAGCATGGTCATGGACCTCTACGAGTTGACCATGGCCGGCGGCTATTTTTCCGACGACGCAATGGCGGAATCCGTAACGTTCGACGTATTTTACCGCAAAAATCCAGACGACGGCGGCTTTACCATTTTCGCCGGACTGGAGCAGGTCGTCGAATACATCGAGAATTTCCATTTCACGGCGGAGGACGTTGCCTATCTTCGCAGTCTCAATATCTTTAAGGAAGATTTTCTCGAATATCTGGCAAAATATCGTTTCCACGGCGACGTTTACGCGTTCCCCGAGGGCACGATCATGTACCCGAACGAGCCGATCCTTACCGTGGTCGCGCCGCCCATCGACGCGCAGCTTGTGGAGACGGCCATTCTGGCGCAGATCAATCATCAGTCCCTGATCGCGACGAAGACCCAGCGCATCGTGCGCTCGGCGGCGGGCCGCGCAGTCTCGGACTTCGGCGCGCGGCGCGCGCACAATATGGACGCGGCAGTTTACGGCGCGCGTGCGGCAGTCATCGGCGGCGCCGTCGGCACGGCGACGCTTCTCGCCGGACAGCTTTTCGATCTGCCGGTCAGCGGCACCATGGCGCACAGCTGGGTCATGTATTACGACGACGAGTACACCGCATT
>JAFZRW010000174.1 GCA_017619685.1 Schwartzia sp. (in: firmicutes) | reverse complement strand
GATCAGGAATCCGCTGATAGCGAAGATTATGTTCCTGAGCAAGTCGATTGAGCAGTTTGGAAGCGGCTTCAAGAGAATTGACAGCCTCTGTACGGATGCAGGGATCAAATATTCATATGAAAATACTGATAATGGATTCAAGGTTATCCTATATCGGCCACAAGTTATAAGTGACATGTCGGATGTCACTTATGAACCTTCGCTGAATGCCTCTGAACAATCGGTTCTTGCTGTTCTAAAGAGAAGTCCGGAAATTTCCAGAAACGAAATAGCGAGCAAGGTTTCGAAAACGGTAAGGACAGTCCAGCGTGCTCTTGTATCCTTGGCAGAAAAGGGGTATATCAAACGTGTTGGCGCGAAGAAGAATTCGACTTGGGAAGTGCTGAAATAACCGAGGGGTGATTATTCCGCTTCTCTCGGTCTTAGTGGTTTCCTTCCGTGAATTGGCGGTTCATTCTCGTGGATTCTCGGTTTCCCCGTGTGAATATTGGTTTTGAAATGCATGGTGGAGTCCATCCAAGGACGCGGAAAAAGATATGCGTAAGGAAATGGGAGCGCTATAGGACGCTGACAACGGATAACGTCAATTCCGTTTGGAGGGAAAAGTCGACCGTTGCCAGAAAACCCTGTTATGCCAAGCTTCATAGCATATCATTTCTCTTCCACGAAAAAAACGAAGTACAAATTTTTGACTCCAAAATTTTTTTACGGACTTTGGCGAAAAGAAGAAACCCTTATGGCAAAAGGAATTTCGCGACGTCTCGTCAAAAAATCAAAAAACGGAATTGCGTCAATCTCCAATGGTATAAAGGAGCGCCTGAGATTTTCCACGCGCTGTGTGGAAAATCTCAGGAAAGCGGTTAAAAAAGATTTACGCCGTCTGTTAAAAGTTGTTCCTGGAACAGGGAAAACAACGTGGATTTATGAGTTTGATTCCGCATTTAATATAAACATCTTATAATATTCAACTGACTGGAAAGAATTAAACTTCCCACTCCATTTCGCCGCAGCTTTTTTGATGTGGGAAGTTTAAGTTAATAACTTATTTACTTTTGAATATACGAAAATCTCGCGTTGAATCAGATGCTTATCCTTCGGTGGCTTCTTTCATCGTCAGCAGTTCTTCGATCTTGACTGCGTCCGTTGTCGAGAAGTCGTAGAATTTTCCTTTCGTCGTCTGGACGATGGGTAGGGGCGGCGTGTGGTTGGGATCGATGTAGATGATCTTTGCCTTTTCATGGCTGGTCAGTCGTACCCAGCTTCCCGTCAGGGCCTGGCAAAGCTGACGCACAAACAGCATGCAGTAGCCTTCGTCGATCCTGTCCGCTTTTATATCGGTGATCAGGCGATCGAAGATGTCGAAGGGGGAGACTTTGTGCGCGTAAGCGCGGTTGGCGGCCATTGCGTCGTAAATGTCCAGGATGGCCAGGATTTGTCCGAAAGGAGAAATCATGTTGCGTTTCAGTCCCGACGGATAACCGCTGCCGTCGCAGCGTTCATGATGCTGCAATATACCGACGATGATGTCTCCTTCGGGGGAGATTCCGCATTTGGCCAAGATTTCCGCTCCTAAAGCGGAGTGGCGGCGCACAATGTTCATCTCCGAGTTGCTCAGCTTTCCGGGTTTGTTCAGAATTTCTTCGGAAATCTTCAGCTTGCCCACATCGTGCAGCAGGCCCGCCAGGAGAAGACGTTCCCTATGCTCTTTTGGCCACCGGAGCCAGGTTCCCATGAGTCCGGCCAGGATGCCGACGTGCAGACTGTGATGCAGGAGGTAGCTGCCCTCGCGGTCCATGTTGTGAATCTGACTGACGGCCTTGAAGCCGTCGCAGAGTTTGTCAAGCTTGCCGCCGGCGATAAGGTTCCTAAGCGCGCCCAAATCGATACCTTTGTGGATGGTATTCGGATTCAGCAGCTTCTCCAACTCCGCGAATACCTCGTTGTAGGTCTCCACATAATCCGAATCCAAAAGCTGATCCTGTTTTGGATTCGGAGGCGGCGCCTTTTCTTCGTCGGCCTCGGCGGGCTGATTATTATTGATATGGGACAGGTCTTCCACGGAAAGCGTGACTGGATGCTCAGGGATTTCCACCGTCAGCATCATCTTATCCAGCGAGCCGCTGTTTGGCATCGCCTTTTCCATGTAGTTCGGATCCTGCAGCAGGCGGATAACGAACTCCGTCATGCGCGTTCCGGCTTCCATCAGGACCTTGCCGTCCTGCAATACGATTGGCTGCGCCAGAATCATGCCGGCTTCCAGTTCCTTCAGATAGACCTGCTTCTTTCGTCCGTTGTCTTCGTACTGTTCCTGTACGAACCGGATGAATTCGGTCACGTCGTCCTGGGTTTTGAGGCGGGCGGAATACATGTAGTTGCCCATCTGCGGCTGCCATGGAACGGGAAGCTCCTGATTCATGACGAGCTCCGTCTTGTATTTTTCCAGGATTTCGGCATGGGGATGAACATATTCATGGTGCTTTCGCCGCCCTGCGAAAACGCAGAAGTTGTCGTCGGCCCGCTGCAACATGATCCGGCTGTCCTTGGTAATCATGTCGGCCCATATCTGATAGATATCAGTGGAGTGTGCGTAGTTCATCATGTCTATCGTATAGCCGCCGGCAGGGCGCATATTCACTTCCATACCGACGAGGCTGCCTTCTTTTCCCAGGAAGCCCTGATCTTCCGTCAGCCGGAAAAACTCCAGATGTATGAAGCGGCTGCGGATATTGAACACTCTCACCAGGGCACGTCCGGCTGCGCGCAAATCGTTGGGTATAGTTGCCGCGACATAGTAGGAAAGGTCTGACTGGTTTGCGACGATGTCCAGGATGGACGGCGGCCATGCAGCCATGGATTCAAAAAGCGGCTCGCCCTTGGAATTGATGATGGCATCGTAGGAATAAATGTTTCCGTATACGAATTCTTCAATAATATAATCCGTTGACGATTTTTCCCAAAAGAACCATTCCAGATCCTTTGCATCATCTATGCGGAAAGTATCCTTGGCGCCGGTGCCGACGTCCGGCTTGATGATCACGGGATACCCGTATTGCCGCGTGAACTGCTTCGCTTCCTTGAGGGAAGGAATATGAGCGAATCGCGCCGAAGGGATATGCGCTCTCAGGTAAAAGGGCTTCATCGCGGATTTGTGCCTGATTTGTTTGACCTCCGACGGGGTGAATCCGGTCGTTACATTGAAATCCGTACGCAAACGCGCGTCCAGCTCCAGATATTTCTCGTTATTCGATTCGATCCAGTCGATTTTTCCGTATTTGAACGAAAAAAACGCGACCGCGCGAAACATCTGGTCGTAGTCGTCCATGGAGTCCACATAGTAATATTCCAGCAAGGCTCTCTTTACCTGGTTATCCAAGTCTTCGTAGGGGCAGTCCCCGATGCCCAGCACGGTCACTCCGTTTTTTGTCAGTCGGTCGCAAAACAACCAATAATTGGTCGGATTGTGGGGCGAGATAAAGATGAAATTCATAAATCGACCTCCTCGGCGGACATTATAGATATTTATTAATTCTCTATCTGCGTTCAAAATCCTTCTATAAAAAAGAACTGCGTTGAAAAAATTTCAAAATGCTACGATCCTATGCGCGTCTGCTTCCCGTCGTTGCGGGAGGCATTTTTTTTTGTTATACTTATCTTTATGTATGATACTTAAGGAAACACCGAGAGGAAAGAGGGAGTCGGAATGCGAAGGAAGCGCAGCCGGAGGAGAAAGGCGCGTCGGCTGATTGTTTTGGCGGTAATCGTTTTGCTTGTGTTTGGTCTTGCCGTAGGCGCGTGCAAGTTGATTCCGTGGCCGTCCGTGGGCAAAGAAGACGTTCCGCCCGATATGCTCGTGTCGGACAAGACGACGGAAATCATGGTCATGGGCGTTGATCCGCGGACCGACGATACGGGACGCAGCGATACGCTTTTCCTCGTCTCGCTGGACGAGTCGGCGAAACGCGCGTCGGTGCTTTCCATTCCGCGGGATACGCGCGTCGAGATGGAAAAGGGCGCGTACGAAAAAATCAATCACGCGTATGCGTACGGCGGCCACGAATATACGCAGGCCATGCTGGAACGGCTGTTGGCGACGCGCCTGGACGGATACGTGTTGGTCGACATTCACGCGTTCGAGCGAATGATCGACGCGTTGGGCGGCGTCGATATCGACGTGGAAAAAAGCATGCATTACGAGGACCCCTGGGACGAAGACGGCGGACTCGTCATTGATCTCGAGCCGGGCGAGCAGCATTTGGACGGCGCGGGCGCGATGCAGTACGTGCGTTTCCGCGACGAGGAGGGCGACATCGGGCGGATCCGTCGGCAGCAGAAATTCTTGCAGGCGCTCCTTGCGCGGGCCGCGTCGCCGGAAGTGATCCCGCATATTCCGCAGCTTGTCCGCGAGATGGCGTCGGTGGTGGAGACGGACATGGAAGTCGGCGAAATGATCCGCATCGCGTCGATTTTGCCGGACGTCAAGGGAAACGGCGTCGCCTCGGAAGTGCTTCCCGGAATGCCCGCCTGGTGGCAGGAAACGAGCTATTGGCTGCCGGATATTCCCGCCGCGCGCAAGCTTTTCGCGCAGCAGACAGGGCTGAATTATACGGCGGAGATGGACGCGCGGGCGGCAAAGGACGCGGAGGAATACAGTCAGGGGCTGCCGGAAGGATTGGCGGACGTCAACGGAACGATTCGCATGACGTCGGTGTCGGACGCGGATAAAGCGGAGCCGCAGCCGGAAAAGAAAGATGCGAAGCCGGAGAAAAAATCGGACGGAAAATTGAGGAAGATATCGCCGGAAAATATTCGCGTGCGTGTGCTGAACTGCAGCGGCATCAAGGGCGCTGCTGCGGCGTCTGCCGACGTGCTTCGGGGGCGCGGATTTAATATCGACGACGAGGACGTGGGGAACGGCCCGACAAACGACAGGGAGGAAACGGTTCTGACCGTTCCAAAGGGGACGGAATCGCTCTTCGACGAGCTTCCGTTCCCGTGCGTCGTCCGCGTCGGCGACAGCGACGCGGCGGTGCTGGAAATAGGAAGGGATTACAAGCAATGAGCGAGCTTTTTGTCGGAGGACTGGCAAAGTCTTTCGGCGTGACGGAGCTTTTCAGGGACGTCAGTTTCCGCGTGGCGAAAGGGGAGCGCGCGGGGCTGGTCGGCGCGAACGGCGCGGGCAAGACGACGCTGATGCGCTGCATACTGGGCGAGGAGGAGCCGGATGTCGGGACGGTGAAGCTCGACGCGGGGGACTCTGTCGGCTATGTGGAGCAGCAGGCGTCTCTCGGCACGGGAACACTGCACGAGGAATTTCGCGCCGCGTTTTCGGACATTTTGCGGCTCGGCGAAAAAAAGAAAGCGCTGGAGCATGAGATCGGGCGCGGCGACGCGGACGAGTCGCTGCTGGAAGAGTACGGGCGCGTGGCGGAGCGGTTCGAGCGTCTGGAAGGCTACGACGTGGAGAGCCGAATCCGCCGCGTGGCGTTCGGGCTCGGCTTTACGGACGCGGACCTTGCGGGCGGCGTCGCACATCTTTCCGGCGGGCAGAAGACGCGCGTTTGTCTGGCGAAAGCGCTTCTCCGCGAGCCGGATTTTTTATTTCTCGACGAACCGACGAATCATCTCGACATTCGCATGATCGAGTGGCTTGAGGAATTCTTGCGTGCGTATCGCGGCGGCGTGCTGCTGATTTCCCACGACCGCTTCTTCCTTGACCGCGTCGCGACGAAAATCATCGGGCTGGAGCATGGAACGGCTACGGTCTACGCGGGAAACTACGGATATTACCAGAAAGTGCGCGATCAGCGCCGTGCGGCGCTTGAGGCGGCGTATGAGAAGCAGCAGGAAAAGATCCGCGAGACGGAAGAATATATCCGCCGTTATCGTGCGGGCATCAAAGCAAAGCAGGCGCGGGGCAGGCAAAGTCAGCTCGATCGAATGGAGCGCATCGTATTGCCGTCGGAAAAGGCGCGGTTCAACTATTTTGCGTTTCACCCGCCGTCGGAGTGCGCGGAGCGCGTCGTCGAGGTCGAGGACGCGTCGGCGGCTTTCGGCGGTCACGAGGTTTTTTCCCATGTCTCCATGCTCGTACGGCGCGGCGACGGCGTCGCGATCGTGGGGGCGAACGGCGAGGGAAAGACGACGCTGCTCCGGCTCATCGTCGGCGAGCTGGAGCCCGCGGCTGGCCGCGTGAAGCTTGGCAGCCGCGTCAAGATCGGCTACTTTTCACAGCAGCATGAAGGACTGCATGCGGAGCGCACGGCACTGGAGGAAATCCTCTACGAATTCGGCATGGACGAGGAGTCGGCGCGCGGGGCGCTCGGCGCGTTCCTGTTCCGCGGCGACGAGGCGGAGCGCGTGATCGGGGAAATGTCGGGCGGCGAGCAATCGCGGCTCGCGTTTTTGAAGCTGATGCTGACCGGCGCGAACTTCCTCGTATTGGACGAACCGACCAATCATTTGGACATTCCGGCAAAAGAGGCGGTGGAGGACGCGCTGATGGCGTTCCCCGGTACTTTCGTCGTCGTCTCCCACGACCGCTATTTCCTGAACAAAGTCGCGAACGTGACGCTGGAGATGGAGGGCGGACGGCTCACGCGATATGACGGCGGCTACGATTACTATCGGGAGAAAAAGGAAGCGCTTTCGGCGCAGGAAGAGACGGCTTCGGGCGAGACGAGAAAGTCGGAGCGGACGCAAGCCATCAAGGGAAAGCCTCGCCCGGAAGAAAAGGCTGAGAAAGAGAAGCGTGTCGCCGCGCCGAACGTGAGCGATGAGAAACGCGACGAGCTTTTGCGGCGTGCAGAAGCGGAGATCGCCATGGCGGAAGCGGAGCTGAAAATGCTGGAGCATGAGATGAACGATCCGGCGCTTCAGCAAAACCCCGAGGAGAGCCGCCGCATCGCCGAGGAATACGCGGCGAAGGAAGCGGAAATCGAGCGCCGCTATGAAAAGTGGAGCGCGTTGATTGAGCCTTCCCCTTGAGGGGAAGGTGGCGCGCGAAGTGCGTCGGATGAGGTGTTGAAGTGTAACGATGAATGGAAGCGTTATGTTGTAAAACCTCACCCACCGCTGACGCGGTCCCCCCTCCCCAGAGGGGAGGGCAAGGAATAATAGGAAGGAGGCGGAATCATGGATGAACGGGGCGATTTGGAAACTTTGACCGGCGTTGTGGACAGCGTGATCTTTGACAGCGGCGACGGACGTTTTTCCGTGTTCCGCCTCACGCAGGACGGACGGACGGGGCGTGTCACGGCCACCGTATCGTCCGCCGCGCCTCTTGTCGGGCAGGAAGTCGAACTTTCAGGCGATTGGGTGGAGCACCCGCGCTTCGGTATGCAGTTTCGCGCCGCGCATATCCGCGTCGCCGCGCCGACGAGCGAGCAGGGCGTGCTGCGCTTCCTGTCGTCGGGCGCCGTGCAGGGCGTCGGCCCGTCGACGGCCCGGCGTATTGTCGCGCAGTTTGGAGCGAACGCGCTCGACGTCATCGAGAACGAGCCGCACCG
>JAFZRW010000023.1 GCA_017619685.1 Schwartzia sp. (in: firmicutes) | reverse complement strand
TTGCTTTCTCCCGTACCGTCCAGATTCACGGAAACGCGGACGGAAGTCTCCGCCGTCGTTCGTTTTTGCTCCGCCTTTCGCATGTTCATCCCTTCTCCTTAATAAATCTTTGAACTTCCTTCAGCCACACGTCGTTTTCCTCGCGCGTTCCCATCGAAACTCGCAGGCAATTTTCAAGCCGCGGCGCGCTGCCGTAACTCCGTACGCCGATGCCGCGCTCCGTTAAGTATTCGTTCAGCTCCACAGCCTTCGCATATTTCAGCAGGATAAAATTCGTATGCGACGGATAAACTGTCAATCCCGGCATGTCTTTCAACGCGTCGCCGACGCGCCTGCATTCGTCGCGCAGCATGTAAATCCTTGGCAGGAACTCGTCCCGCATCTGATAGACGATGTCCGCCGTGACGAGAGAAAGCACATTCAAATGATACGGCATGAACGCTTTTTCCGTCATTTCCACAATAGCCGCGTCCGCCATCATATAGCCGACGCGCGCCGCCGCAAGCCCGTATGCTTTGGAAAAGGTGCGCGCGACAATCAAATGCGGATATTTTTTGAGCAGCGGAACCGCCGATTCCTTTTCGCCAGCGAATTCCAGATACGCCTCGTCGACGAGAAACGCGCATTCGATATTTTGCGCGATGTATTCGATATCTTCCAATGGAATCAGATTGCCCGTCGGGTTGTTCGGCGTGCAGACCACCGCCAGCGAAGCCTTGCTTTCCCTGACGGCGCGAACAAATTTTTCCCGATCCAGGCTATAGTCTTCTTCCAGTCCGACGGGCACGCCTTTTGCGTCCGCCGCTTTCACATAAATCCTGTACATGGAAAAAGACGGCTCGGGATAGACGATAGAATGTCCGCTGCCGCCGAACGCGAAAAACAGCTTCTCTATGATCTCACTGGAGCCGTTGCCCAAAAAAATCTGCTCCGGCCGCAATTTGTACTGATCCGCGATCTGCTCGCCCAAATCCTGAAGCTCATGGTTCGGATAACGGTTGAAGGAAACCCGGGAGAGCCTTGTCAGCACCCTTTCCTCCACCAACGGCGGAAGACTCGTCGGAGCCTCGTTCGCATTGAGTTTGAGCTTCCAATCCCGCTCCGCCACATCATAAGCGGGCATATCGGAAATCCCTTTGCGATATTTCAACATTTATTTCTCACCTCGCAGACGAATCGCATTCGCGTGCGCCTGAAGCCCCTCGGCCTCAGCAAGCCGCACGATATCGTCGGAAACATTTTGCAGTGCGGGCTGCGTATAGGAAATGAAGCTCGTTCGCTTCATGAACGTCTCAACGTTCAAAACGGAATAGAATCGCGCCGTCCCGCCTGTCGGCAGGATATGGTCGGGACCCGCGAAATAATCGCCCAGCGGCTCAGGCGAATACGCGCCAAGGAACACCGCGCCTGCATGGCGTATATAGGGCAAAAGCTGGAACGGCTGCTTCGTCAGGAGCTCCAAATGCTCCGGCGCGGAAAGATTCGCGAAACGAATCGCCTGCATCATATCTTCGGCTACGACGATCAAACCGTTTCGCTCGATGGACGCGCCCGCGATCGCCTTACGCGGCAGATTCGCAAGCTGCTTTTCCACCTCCGCCGCCGTCTTTTCTGCAAGCGTCGCGCTGGTCGTGATCACGATGCTCGATGCCAGCGGATCGTGCTCGGCCTGACTCAGCATATCCGCCGCCGTATAGACCGGATCGGCGCTCTCGTCCGCAAGGATCAATATCTCGCTCGGCCCCGCCAGCATGTCGATGTCACAATGTCCGTACACGGCCTTTTTCGCCAACGTGACGAAAATATTGCCCGGTCCCGTGATCTTATCCACGCGCGGAATCGTCTCCGTACCGAACGCCATCGCTGCGACAGCCTGCGCGCCGCCGATCTTGAAAATCTTGGAAACGCCGATTTCTTTCGCCGCAAGCAGAACATAAGGATTGATTTTCCCTTCGCGCGGCGGACACATCATGATGATTTCCCGCACGCCGGCCACCGTAGCAGGCACCGCGTTCATCACGACGGAGGACGGATAAGCGGCCGTACCGCCCGGAACATAAAGTCCGACGCGATCGAGCGGCAGCACGGACTGTCCAAGAAGCGAACCTTCCTCACGATACGTCAGCCAGGATTTCGGCTTCTGTTCCTCATGATAACGGCGCACATTTGCGATAGACCGGCGCAGGGACGCCATGACCTTTTCATCGACCAACGCTTCCGCTTCTTTGAACTCCGCCTCGCTGACGAGGAAATTCTCCGGCGTAAGCTCCGTACGGTCGATGAGCTTCGTATATCGCATGACGGCGGCGTCGCCTTCACGCCGTACGTCGCCGACAATCTTCGCCACAACTTCCGCAGCCGTCAAATCTGCGCCGAAAAGTTTTTTATTACCCTCGCGGATTGCCGGACTCAGCTCCACCTCGTCAAACGCGGCTTTCCGCAAAAGGCTTTCGATTTCCTGTTCTCCGCAATCCTTCACATTGACAATTCGCATTATTTGTTTTCCTCCCGCAATATTTCCTGCAAATCTTCGACCAAACGATGGATTCGCTCAAACTTCAACCGATAGCTTACGCGATTCGATATGAGCCGCGCCGTCGCGTCCATGATGCTCGCAATCTCCACCAAATGATTCTCCCGAAGCGTCGTGCCCGTCTCCACGATATCGACGATGCTCTCCGAGAGTCCAACGATTGGTCCAAGTTCGATCGAGCCGTTCAGCTTGATGTATTCCATCTGCATTCCGTGCTCGCCGAAAAAACGCTCCGCGATATGCGGAAATTTTGTCGCGACACGGGTATGCGCGTAGTCTTCAAGATGCGGGCGACGCTCCTCTTCCGGCACGGCCATCATCAGATGGCAGCGGCCGAAACCCAAGTCCAAAAGCTCGTAGACCTCCTGCCCTGACTCCATCAGCACGTCCTTGCCGATGACGCCGATGTCCGCAGCGCCATATTCCACATAAGTCGGAACGTCCGCCGTTTTTGATATGATAAATTTCACCTTTGCGCGATCGTTCACGATGACGAGCTTTCTTGAAGATTCTTCCAGACCTTCCGCAGAAAGCCCCGCTTTCGCCAAAAGCGCGGCCGACGGCGAAAAAAGCTTCCCCTTGGGAAGCGCCACCGTTAAATAATCCAATTCACCGATTCCCATAAATCCTCCCGACTCTCATTATAATATTAGATATATCTAAAAGGGATTATCCTATCCTTGTCGAATAAAAAAGTATACGTGCAAATTCGGCATTGAAAGGAGCATTTTCATGAGCATGCAGATTTTATCCCTTCACCCGCTGCGCGACGCGCAAATCGAGACAATCAAAACCGCCGTTCCCGACGTCCTGCTGCATATCGCAAAACCTGAGGACGCCGCGCCCTATTTCGCCGACGCCGAGATCCTGCTTGCGTTCGGCCAAACCAATCTTGCCCCTATATTGCCGCAAGCGCCGAAACTTCGCTGGGTTCAAGCGCTGACCGCTGGCATCGACGGATTTCTCGCCCTCGACGCGTTCCGCGAATCGGAAATCCTGCTCACGAACGTTCGCGGCATTCACGGAATCCCGATCGCCGAGCATGTTCTCGGCATGATACTGGCCAAGACGCGCGGACTACTGACTGCGCACGACAATCAAAAAAGCAAGCTCTGGAAAGGCCTTCGCGGCGTCGACGAAGTTTACGGAAAAACCGCGGCAATTATCGGACTGGGCAGCGTGGGAAGCGTCATCGCGAATCGCCTGAAAGCGATGGGCATGACCGTCCTCGGCGTCAAACAGTCCCTGACGGGAGAACCTGACGTGGACAAACTGTATCAACACTCCGCGCTTTTCGACGTTTTGCCGCAGGCGGATTTTGTCATCGTAACATTGCCTCTGACGCCGGAAACGCGAAATCTCTTCTCGAAAAAAGCGTTCGAGGCGATGAAGCCGTCCGCTTTTTTCGTCAACGTCGCCCGCGGCCCGATCGTAAACGAGAACGACCTTGCCGAAGCCCTGCAAGCCGGTAAGATAGGCGGTGCCGGCCTGGACGTGTTCTGCGAAGAGCCGCTGCCTGAAAACTCTCCGCTTTGGGACGCGCCGAATCTTTTGATCACGCCGCATCACGCCGCCACCTCGCCGCGCTATATGGAGCGCGCCGTCGAAGTCTTCGCCGAAAATCTCAAGGCGTACCCAGACGCGTCGAAAATGAAGAACATCATCGACAAAAAGCGCGGATACTAAGGAAACAACGATTAAGTAAATTCGTGCATCTGGCGAGAGATTTTTTCGACTGTCTAGGAAAAGCACTCGAAGGCGTAGCAGAGCTACGTCGAGAGGGATTTGACAACGACAGGCGGAAAAAGGCTCGTCAGAGGCGCGGAGGGACTTATTCGGTGTTTCCTCAGCTTATTTCATCAGCCATACGCAATATCCGAAGCTCCGGCGGATCATCGTCCGCCGGGGCTTCGTGGTGTTTCCGGACGATTTCCGCTTCCTGTGAAAATCCAATATTTGAAAGCATTGCCGCGCCCATTTCCGCATGATGAAAAAAAACGTTCATTTTACGGGCCAAGACACCGCTACGCTTTCCATTCCCATAATCACGGGCAAGCGCCGGACAAAATTTGGCAAACAGCACCGCGAAGGATTTCCCAAACGTGCCAAGATCGCCTTTTTTTCGTCCAACGTCATGCAACAGCGCGCACCGTATTAGAAGCGAAACGTCCACAGTGTCCTGCGCCGTCTGTGCGATTGCTTCCGCATTCCGCGCGGCGCGAAGCGCATGACATTGATCGGGTACGGACTGCGCGAAAAAGAGCGGTTGAACCGCCGACGAAAGATACCTTTCAACATAAGCCGCGTCTTCCGTCGAGACGCGAGCGGTCACCGCACGAAGGAATTGCAGAATACGTTTCTTGCTCATGCGAGATATACAAGCTCGCGGTAGCCCTTCGCCGTTTGGCGGCGCGCCGCTTCCTCACGCGTTTCCTCCGACGGAGCCAACTCGACAATATCGCCCGCCTCGCGCCGCTCGCCCGCAAGACGGATGGCCTCGTCTCTTTTCTGGGCCGCATAAGAAATATATACGTCTTTTTGCGAAGACGGCCGCTTCAAATGTTCGCGTTCCAGCGCAAGCATGACGCGCTCGATTCCGAGGGCGAATCCCGTCGCGGGGCACGCGCTTCCGAAATCCGAAAGCAGGCGATCGTATCGACCTCCGCCGCAAAGCGGGAAACCAAGTCCGGGCGTATACGCCTCAAAAACCATTCCCGTATAATAGTCGAAATCCCGAATGACGCCGAGGTCGAATTGCACATATTCCGCCACGCCGTAAGATGAAAGCAGCTGGTAGATCGTCTCCAGTTCGTCGATCGCGCGAAGCGCCTGCCGATTCTTCGTCATTCCCCGCGCCTTTGCAAGAACTTCCTCCCCTCCGTGCAGAAGCGGAACGACAAGCAACGATTCCCTCGCGCTGCTGGAAAGGCCTTCCCTCTCCGAGAGCGCCCGAAGTCCGACAAGATCGTGCGCCTCCAGCGCCGACCGAATCTCATCCTGCGCTTTTTCTCCAAGCTGAAGTTCCTGCATCAATCCGTGAATGAACTCGACTTCGCCAAGGCAAACCTGAAAATTCTTGAGTCCGGCGCGCTTCATGGAGTCGATCGCCAACGCCAATATTTCCGCATCCGCCGCCTCGGAATCCGAGCCCATGAACTCGACGCCCGCTTGATAAAATTCGCATTGGCGTCCTGTCTGCGCCTGCTCATATCGATAGACCGGACTTAAATAGAAAAGTTTCAGCGGCATCTCGGCGCCTTTCATGCGGCTTGCCGCCACGCGGGCAATCGGCGTCGTCATTTCGTGCCGAAGCGCCAGCGTCCGATTTTGACGATCGAAAAACTTGAACATGCACGGCTCGATCCGACGTCCGTTCCCGAGCGTCAACGTGTCGAGAAACTCGAAAGCGGGCGTGACGATCTCGTCGTAGCCCCACCGAGCAAACCCTTCCGCGAGCAGCGACTCGATCGCGCGTTTCTCTCTTGCCTCGGCGGGAAGGAAATCTCTCGTTCCATAGGGAATCCCCAAAACTTCATCCCTTATCTGCATTTTCTCTATCACTTTCCCCTCGCTTCGTTTTCAGCCGTTCCAGAACGAGCTTATACCCGTCCGCGCCGTAATGCAGGCAACGCTTGACACGGCTGATCGTCGCCGTGCTCGCGCCGGTGCGCGCCACGATTTCGTCATAGGTATGCCCTGCGTCGAGCATTCGCGCAACCTCCAAGCGCTGCGCCAACGCTCTCATCTCGCCGATGGTACACACATCTTCAAAAAACTGGTACCATTCCTCTAAATTCTTCAAGGAAAGAACCGCTTCGCAAAGCTGATCCGCCAATTCGTCCCTCAGCTTCGGATTCACCACATGAAACACCACCAGTCTTTATTCCTTTAACCAACGAAAATTTAGTTTATTATAACACAATTCTTCATGTATGCAAGACCAACCGCCTCATTTTTTCATCGGAATTTCCGTCCGATTTCAAAAATGACATGAGAAATGTATAAAATCGCTGTAAAAAAGCACCGGCGAATTGTATAATATTTCATGGTCAAATTACCTTTTTCCATTATAAAGAGAACTAACCATGATCGTTCATTTCAGCAACCTGAAAGGTGGATTATACAAATGCGAAAGAAAGGGCTCGCAACGACCGTACTTGCCATGAGTGCGATTGGAGCGGCGGGATTTGAATGGCTGGCGGCGACGTCCGGCGGCTTTTGGCCCGGGCTTTTAGCGCACGGCTTCCTTGCCGCGACCATCGGAGGATTGGCGGATTGGTTCGCAGTAACGGCCATTTTCCGAAAACCGCTTGGGATTTCCTACCGCACGGAAATCCTTCGGCGAAACCGTCCGCGAATCATGCGCTCGCTTGCCGAGTTTTCCGGACGCGATTTATTGAGCCGCGAAAATATCATGAAAAGCCTTGCCCGGCAAGATTTTTCTGATATGTTGTCGCTGTATCTGACAGAACGCGGCGGACGTGAAAGACTCGTCGCGCTGACAGATACGATCTTTACCCGCGGCATGGAAACGATGGATATGCTTCACGCGGCTGAGCTCCTGGAGCCGTCCGTGCGCCATACGCTGGAAGAAATACGTTTGGATGCAATGGCGCAAAATACGCTCGCGTCGGCACTTTCGCCCGAAACGAAAAGGAAAATTCTCCGTGCGCTGCTGCCGATTGCGCGGAAAATATGGAACGACGACGAACTGCAATCCATGCTTCTTTCCTCTATCGCCCATCTCCAGGAGGCGTATGTGGACAACCAGACAATGCGCGCAACGCTTTTTGAAATGGAAGAGCTCTCGAAAGAAAATCTGCTCAACCGCCTGAATCAATATGTTGAAACCTGGCTCGACGAGTTGGAAGACGAAGAGAGCGATACATACGCGCGCATTTCAAGATGGCTGGATTCTTTTCTGCTGGACGAGAAACAACAAGCGCGTCTTGTATCCGCAATACGAAACTGGCAGAAAACGACGATCGAGCAAGCGAACATAACCGAGCGCCTGACGCAAGGTCTCGAAGCGCTGCGCGAAACCCGTCTTCTTGCTTGGCGGCGGGAAGTACGCGCGTGGCTGGAAAGTCGAATCGACGCTTTCATCTCCGATACGGAAGAACGTAAACGGTTCAACGATTGGACGCTTCAATGGTTTGACTCCCTGCTTTCGGCGCATCACGCGAAACTGCCGGAAATGATGGAACGGCAGCTTGCTCGTCTTTCAGACGACGAATTGGTAGAACTGGTAGAAACGCGCGTCGAGGACGATCTGCAAATGATCCGGATCAACGGAGCGGTAGTCGGCTCGTTAACCGGAATGCTTCTGTATCTCCTGACGTTAGCGGCGGAAAGGATGTGGGCCTGATGCCTTGGTCGACATGGAACCGTGCGGACAAGACGCTGTTGGCCGCCGCCGTACTGTTCGCGTTTGCGCTTTGCCTGTATCTTTCGTTTCCGGAAAGTCTTTTGGCAAAAGGCGCTCTCTTCTGCACGGAAGCGGCTCTTGTTGGCGG
>JAFZRW010000173.1 GCA_017619685.1 Schwartzia sp. (in: firmicutes) | reverse complement strand
GCTGTTCGAGCTTTTCTATAAGCGCGGCCTCGCTTACAAGAAAGCGGCGTCCGTGAACTGGTGCGACACCTGCGGTACGGTGCTGGCCAACGAGCAGGTCGTGGACGGCAAATGCTGGCGCTGCGATTCCGAGGTGCACAAGAAGAGTCTGTCCCAGTGGTTCCTGAAAATCACCGACTATGCGGACGAGCTTTTGAAGGACCTCGAGCTTTTGAAAGGCTGGCCCGAGCGCGTCAAGACGATGCAGGAAAACTGGATCGGCCGCAGCGAAGGCTTGGAGTTCGCATTCGACTTTCCGGCTGTCGGCGAGAAGATTCCCGTCTACACGACGCGCCCAGATACGGCGTTCGGCGTCACGTTCCTTGCGCTGGCCGCCGAGCATCCGCTGGTCGAGAAAATCTGCAAGGATAATCCGAAAGCGGCGGAGATCAAAGCGTTTTGCGAAAAGGCGCGGAACCAGTCCGAGATGGAGCGCACTTCCGAATCGTCGGAGAAAGAGGGCATCTTCACCGGACTTTGCTGCGTGAATCCGTTCAACGGGAACGAAGTGCAGATCTGGGTCACGAACTACGTGCTGGCCGAGTACGGCACCGGCGCGGTCATGGGCGTGCCGTCCCACGATCAGCGTGACTGGATGTTCGCGACGAAATACGGCATCCCGAAAATCCTGACCATTCAGCCGAAGGGGCAGGAGCTTCATTTGGAGGATATGGACGCCGCTTATGTGGAAAAAGAAGGCGTACTTGTCAATTCCGACAAATTCAGCGGCATGGAGATGCACGCGGCGATGGGCGCGATCATGGACGAGGCGGAGGCTAAGGGCTTCGGAAAGCGCCGCGTCAATTACCGCCTGCGCGACTGGCTGATTTCCCGTCAGCGCTATTGGGGCGCGCCAATCCCGATCATCCATTGCCCGCATTGCGGCGAGGTACTGGTGCCGGAGGAGGAACTTCCGGTCAAGCTGCCGGAGAACGTGAAATTCGAGCAGGGTTCGGTATCGCCGCTGGCCCAGTGCGAGGAATTCGTCAACGTCAAATGCCCGAAGTGCGGTGCCGATGCGAAGCGCGAGACGGACACGATGGACACGTTCATCTGCTCGTCGTGGTATTATCTGCGCTACACCGACCCGCACAACGAGAAAGAGCCGTTCGCGAAGGACAAGGTCAATTATTGGGCGCCGGTAGACCAATATATCGGCGGCATTGAGCACGCGATCCTGCATCTCTTGTATTCCCGTTTCTTTACGAAGGTCTTGCGCGACGCCGGACTTGTCGATTTCGACGAGCCGTTCACGAATCTCTTGACCCAGGGCATGGTCATCAAGGACGGCTCGAAAATGTCGAAGTCGAAGGGCAACGTCGTTTCGCCGGAGGAGATCATCGCGAAGTACGGCGCGGACACGGCAAGGCTCTTCATCCTGTTCGCCGCGCCGCCGGAGCGCGATCTCGAATGGAGCGACCAGGGCGTCGAAGGCGCCTGGCGTTTCCTGAACCGCGTCTGGCGTATCGTCGGGCAATTCGCGCCGCTGGTGAAAGAGGGCAAGGACGATTATGACGTCTCGAAGCTGACGAAGGAGGAAACGGCGCTTCGCCGCGCTCTGCATCAGACCGTCGCAAAAGTCACCGACGACGTCGAGAACCGCTTCACGTTCAACACGGCCATCAGCTCGATCATGGAACTGGTCAACGAGCTTTACACGTTCCAGGACGTCGAGACGGTGAACGCAGGTCTGATCCGAGAGGTCGTCCTTGGGCTGATCAAGCTGCTCGCACCGTTCTCGCCGCATATCACTGAGGAAATGTGGAGCGAGATCGGCGGAGAGGGCAGCGTCCATGTACAGAAGTGGCCGACCTTTGACGAGGAGGCCATGAAGGAAGACGAGGTCGAGATTGTGCTGCAAATCAACGGCAAGGTGCGCGACCGCATCGTCGTCCCGGCGGAGGCGGACAAGGCCGCGATGGAAAAAGCGGCGCTGGCGCAGCCGAAGGTGCAGCAGTATGTCGACGGGAAGACCGTCGTCAAGGTCATTGCCGTTCCGGGTAAGCTCGTAAATATCGTGGTCAAATAAATCAAAGGAAAGCAGGGAGTTTTCATGGCGGAAACAATATGGTCCGTTTTTCCACCGATCCTGACGATTGTGTTGGCATTGGCAACGCAGGAAGTTTATATGTCGCTTCTGATCGGTATATTCTCGGGAGCGATGCTGTATTCCAATTTCAATGTCATTCAGGCGATCTTGACGATGTTCGCGGTCATGGAGGAAAAAGTCGGCGGCAACGTCAATATTCTCGTATTCCTTGTCGTTCTCGGCATCCTCGTCGCGGCCATCTCGCGCTCCGGCGCGACGGAAGCCTATGGCAAATGGGCGGGGAAGCAGATTCACGGCAAACGCAGCGCGCTGTTCTTGACGGCGCTTCTCGGCATCATCATCTTCATCGACGACTACTTCAACTGTCTGACGGTGGGAACGGTCATGCGGCCGATTACCGACCGCTTCAAGGTCTCGCGGGCAAAGCTTGCCTATATCATCGACGCGACGGCGGCGCCTGTCTGCATTCTCGCGCCGGTATCGAGCTGGGCGGCGGCGGTCGGCTCGTCGCTGCCGGAAGGCACGACGATTGACGGTTTCGCGCTGTTCCTGCGCACGATCCCCGTCAATCTTTATGCGATCCTGACCATGCTGTTCATGCTGTTTATCGCATGGACGGGACGCGATTTTGCGACGATGGGCGAGGTCGTCCGCAAAAATCGTGAGGAATTTATCGTCTCGAAAGAATATGCCGGCGAGCAGGACAATAACGAGACGAAAGCGCTCGGAAACGGAACTGTGCTCGACCTGCTGCTTCCGATCGTGGTGCTGATCGCTTCGTGCATTTTCGGAATGCTTTATACAGGCGGCATTCAGGAAGGAAAATCCATTGCGGACGCTTTTGCGGACTGCGATTCGTCCAAGGCGCTCGTGCTTGGCTCGTTCATCTCGTTTGTATTCGTCGCGCTGTTGTATCTGCCGCGCGGCATACTTCCGTTCAACAAGTTCTGCGAGTGTTTCGTGCTCGGTTTCAAGGCGATGGTTCCGGCGGTCTTCATTCTTTGCCTCGCATGGACCATGTCCGGCATCGTGAGCGACAAATACCTGAATCTCGGCGGCTACGTCGGTCAGCTCGTGCAGATGAATTCTTCGGTAGGGCTTTTCCTTCCGGCGATTTTCTTCGTCGTTGCCGGCTTCCTGGCCTTTTCCACCGGAACGTCCTGGGGCACGTTCGGCATACTGATTCCGATTGCGGTGGCCGTTGTCGGCTTGGAACAGTATGAATTGCTTGTGCTGATGGTCGCGGCGGTGCTTTCCGGCGCGGTGGCGGGAGACCATGCGTCGCCGATCTCCGATACGACGATCCTTGCGTCGGCGGGCGCGCAATGCAGCCACATTACTCATGTGAGTACGCAGATTCCTTATGTGTTGCTTGTCTGCGTATGCAGTTTCGTCGGCTATGTCGTGGACGGCTTTACGAAAAACGGCTTTGCAGGGTTGGCGGTCGGCATTGTCCTCCTGGCGATCTGCTGCTTCGTGATCCGTGCAAAGTGCGAGCCGGTTGAAGTGGACGAACCGTAACAGAGGCCTCGTTTTTCCGTTTGCAAAAGGCGGGGAGTTTCGGTATAATACTTTTGGCGTTCAATTTGTATGGAGGGGAGAATGAACATGAAGAAGTTATTTGCGGTGCTGATGATGGCGGCTCTTGCCTGCGGCCTGTTGGTCGGCTGCGGCGGCGGACAGAAGCCGGCGGAGAAGAAAGAGGCAAAGCCAATCGTTCTCGGTCTTGACGACAATTTCCCGCCGATGGGATTCGTGGACGAGAACAACAAGATCGTCGGTTTTGATATCGACCTTGCGACAGAAGCGGCAAAGCGCTTGAACACGAAAGTGGACTTCAAGCCGATCGACTGGGCGAGCAAAGAGGCGGAGCTGAAGAGCGGCCGCGTCGATATGCTTTGGAACGGTCTCGACATTACCGAGAAACGCAAAGAGAACATTTTGTTCAGCGACCCGTATATGAATAACCGTTTCATTATTTTCTGTGCGGCTGGAAAGACTGAGGGCATCAAGGGCGAGGCTTCGCTTGCGGGCAAGATTGTCGCTACGCAGAGCGGCGGCGGCACGATCGAGGATTATTTAGACGGCAAGCCGGAACTGACGGGTACGTTCAAAGAGTTCAAGAAGTATCAGGATTATCTGTCGGCGTTCATGGATCTTGAAAACGGACGCATTGACGCAGTGGTCTGCGACGAGATCATCGGCCGCTATTACATCAGCAAGCACCCGAACAAGATCGAGGCGGTGGACGTGACCGTCGGACCGTCGGCGCAGTTCGGCGTCGGTTTCCGCAAAGATGATAAGGAGCTTCGCGACAAGGTGCAGAAAGTTCTTGATGAAATGCGCAAGGACGGCACGATGGCGAAGATTTCGCAGAAGTGGTTTGCTGCGGACATCACGAAAATCAGTAAATAAAGTTTGAAAAATCTTCAGTGGAAAGAAGCGCAACGGCTTCCCTGTATTTTGGGAGGCCGTTGCGCTTCTTGACTTTTTTATCTCCTTATTTTAACATTAGATGATACGGTTTTTATGCTTATGATTTGCGCAACGGCGCAAATGGATAATAGGAGGCTGCGAATCTTATGACGAACGGGAAAAAGAAAATTTTGGGCGCGGCGCTGTCGGCGATGCTGGCGGCGGGAATCTTCGCGGGCTGCGGCGGCGGACAGCAGGCGCAGCAGGGACCGCAAGGGACGCCGGTCAAGGCGATTAAGGTCCTGAAGCAGGACACGCCTTTGACTTCGGAGTACGCCGGACAGGTGCGCGGCCAGGACGAGGTCAAGATATTGCCGCGGGTCACCGGCGCGATCGTGGAAAAATATGTTCATGGCGGCCAGTCCGTCACCGAGGGGCAGCCGCTTTATCGCATCGACTCGCGCCAGTACGAGGCGGCGGTGCTTTCTGCGCAGGCGACGCTTGCGCAATCTCAGGCGACCTTGGACAACGCACGGATAGATCTCCAGCGCGACGAGGAACTGCTCGCATCGGCGGCAATTGCCGAACAGACGGTCACGACTCAACGGGCGCGGGTCAACGAGTACGAGGCAGTAGTGGCGGCGAATGCCGCGCTGCTGAAAAAGGCGCAGGACGACCTCGACGATACTGTGGTTTACGCGCCGATGCGCGGACGGCTCGACGTCAACGACGTGGCGGTAGGAACTTACGCGGTTTCAGGGCAGACGGCTCTCGTAACGATCGGTACCGTCGATCCGGTCTATGTGCAGTTCAGCATTTCCGAGACGGAATATCTGAAATATTTTGGGTTGGCGCAGAAAAATCCAAGCGTTGCGAATCAGGGCCCTGTCATGGTCAGCATCACGCTGACGGACGGCGGCATGTACCCGCAGAAGGGAGAAATCGTGCAGGCGGACCGCGCCCTTTCCGAGAATACGGGTACATTGACCATGAAGGCTCTGTTCCCGAATCCCAGCGGCATTCTGCTTCCGGGAATGTTTGCCCGCGTGCGTCTGAGCGGCGAGACGGTGCCGAACGCGCTTCTCGTGCCGCAGCGCGCGATCCAGCAGGTGCTTGACAAGACCTTCGTGCTGGTCGTCGGCGACGACGGCAAATCGCAGGCGCGCAGCGTCGAGCTGGGCGAGAAGGTCGGCAGCTACTATATCATTCGGAAAGGAATCGTGGAAAGCGACAACGTGATTGTCGAGGGCTTGACCAAATTGCAGGACGGTATGCCTCTCCAGGTCACGACGGTGACGCCGGACCAGATGGGCTTTACGCTGGAGGCTTCGCCTTCCGTCTCGGACAGGAAATAACAAGGAGACCAAACGATGTCTAGATTCTTTATAGATCGTCCGATTTTCGCCATCGTCGTTGCGCTCCTGTTGGTGATCATCGGTGCCATTGCGGGCTTTAGTCTGCCAATCGCGCAGTATCCGCAAATCTCGCCGCCGACGGTCAGCGTCTCAACGACTTATACAGGCGCCAGCGGCAAGGTCGTCAACGACACCGTCGCTCAGGTCATCGAGCAGCAGGTCAACGGAACGCAGGGCATGGACTATATGTCTTCGACCTCGGACGACAGCGGCGCCTATATGCTGAATGTCTATTTCGAGCTCGGCACGAACGGCGACATGGACTCGGTTCTCGTGCAGAACAACGTCTCCATCGCGACGGCGAGCCTGCCTTCCGAAGTCACTGCCTACGGCGTCACGACGAAAAAATCGTCGCAGGACATGACTCTGGTCGGCGCGGTTTCTTCTCCGAACGGCAGTTACGACCGGAACTTCATCAAGAATTACCTCGATATTTACCTGATCGACCAAATCAAGCGTGTACACGGCGTCGGCGACGTCAACATCTTCGCTACCAATTACACGATGCGCGTCTGGCTGAACCCGGACAAGATCGCCGAGCTCAATATCACGGTTTCCGACGTGGTGTCGGCGATCAAGGACCAGAATGTGCAGGCCCCGGGCGGTACGGTGGGCATGATGCCGGCGCCGGACACGCAGGAACGTCAGTACACGGGCATCGTGCAGGGCCGCCTCGAGACGCCGGAGGATTTCCAGAACGTCATCGTCAAGGCGGGGGAGAATGGTTCCTTTGTGCGTCTCGGCGATATAGCCCGCATCGCGCCGGGGCAGATGCAGATTGCCACAGAGACTTCGACGAACGGCGAGGAGTCTGTCGGCTTCGCAGTCATGCTGACCGACGACGCCAACGCGCTGCAGACCGTCAAAGAGGTCAAGAAGGTCATCGAGTCGGCGAAGAAAGATTTCCCGCCGGATATGGCCTATACCGAGATCGTCGACAACACGAAGTTCATCACCGCGTCGCTGGCGGAAGTGGTCGAAACTTTTGTCGAGGCGCTTTTGATCGTGTTGCTTGTCGTGTTCGTGTTCCTTCAGAACTGGCGCGCGACGCTGATCCCGATGCT
>JAFZRW010000172.1 GCA_017619685.1 Schwartzia sp. (in: firmicutes) | reverse complement strand
ATTGGGCAGATAATAGCCGTACAGATGCATGTGGTTCCGGTTCGTCGATTCGCCGAGGATAAACACGATGTTTTGGATCTCGCTCTTGTTTTCCGTCAGGTCGATATGCGTATCAATGGAATCTGCCAGCCGGTGGTAGGCGATCGCGTTCTCGACGGCAAGCGAGGTCGCGCCGACGATGCGCGCGGCGGGCAGAAGCTCGCAGGCGAAAAACTGAGCGTAATACGGCAACACGGCAACGAGAGAAACAAGCCCTGCCGCCATCATTCCTTTGCAAAGCGCGCGTTTGCATCCCTCCGAAAGCGAAAAGTCCCGCAGGCGTCGCCATGCGAAAAAAATCGCGACGCCGCCAAGCACGACCGCAGCCAGTTCCCGCCAGGTCACATACATCTGCAGGAATTCGACGGCTTCTTTCCGGTTCGTCTCCAGTACGGAATTGACGATGCCCGCGCCGATCAAAGCCTCGTAAGTATACATGACGAACGATTCCACGACGCACATCAGGAACGAGATGACGAGAAACGCCGTCTTCACGCGCGAAAACCATTTATCAGAAAGGAATCGGCGCAGTACCGCCGTCAGCAGCACCAAACAAAAAAACAACGCAAGCCCGTAACCAAGCGTCAGCAAAAGTTCCTGCTTCAGCAGCAGCGACCAGGCCATCGTGAAATAATTGAAGAAAAAGAGCAGAAATAGAAAACCCGTATGCTCCGTAAATGTTTGTTCTATCGCTTCCCATAAACGCAGGGAAGCGTTTTTTATGCCGTTTTGTTCCATAGACTTCGGCTCTCCCCCGTCGTTTATCGTATCCCCATCATACTATGGGCCTGCGGGATCAGCCGCACGTCCCGCAGCACGCGAAGCGCCCGCGCCTGCATCTCCAAAAGCGCCGTCGATTTCGGCGGCACGCAGCCGCCCTGCGGCGTCACGGGCTGCAAGATCAGCGGAATATCGGCGCGAACGTCCGCGATCATCTGGCACGTCTCGGACAACTCTTCCTCTTTCAAATCCGCCGTCGCCACGAGCTTGACATAAACATCTTTGACCGCCGCCGTCTCCAAAAAAGCGCGATGACGCGCCCAAAGCGTTTCTCCTGCCGCGCTGGGCGGCTTCACATCCATACTGACGATATCTACATGCGAAAGAATCTTTTTCAGTTCGTCGACGAGCGTCCCGTTCGTCTCCAAAAAAATCCGCGCGGAAACGCGCTCCGCAACCGCCGCGATAAAATCGGCGTGCAAAAGTGGCTCGCCGCCGGTAAAGCTCACCGAATGGTGCGGAACGGCGTCGAGCAAATCTTGAATCGACTGCGCCGCGGTTTCGACGGAAACGGGGGTCGCCACGGAACGCTCCGGCTCCTCCGGGCGAAGCGTTTCCACCGTGCAAAACGGGTGGCTGCCGACTGCATGAGCCGTATCGCAATAGCGGCATTTGAGATTGCACCCTTCAAAGCGCACGAAAATCTGACGACGGCCGATATACGGTCCTTCGCCCTGCGCCGAGGAAAAAATCTCGATCAGATTACCCGTCATGCTTACGCTTCCTCAAAATACCGAACCGCCGAATGGGCAGACTCCCAGACCAGCACTTCGGCAAGACGGACCGGACGTACGGAGTCCTGCCGGAATATCTCATGCGCGCCCAACGACCGATATATGTACTGCGCGATATTCTCCGCCGAAGGATTCTTGCCCGCGAAGGCCGGAAGATCGTTCAGGCATTGATGATCAAGGGTTGCCGCGACGTCTTTCAGCGCCTGATTCAGCAACTTGAAATCGACGAGCAGTCCGAGCTCGTCCAGTTCGCGTCCCTGCACTTTCGCCGCGACAGTCCATGTATGACCGTGCAGGCGGTCGCATTTTCCCGGATAGCCCTCGACGCGATGCGCCGCGTCAAAGGTACATTTCACTTCCAATTCAAACACAAATGACACGCTCCCAATCTTTAGGAAACACCGAATAAGTCCCTTTCGCCCTTGCCGGTTCTTTTTCCGTCATGCTGCGTCAGATGTCGCTCGACGTAGCTCTGCGGCTACGACTTCGCGCCATCTTTCTTGCCTGACGAAAAAAGCCCTCGACAAGGCCATAAATTGACTTAATCGTTGTTTCCTATACATATCTATTATTGGTATTCTTTAAACTATAAGCTATATATATCCAATATTTTTATTCAACGTATCTTACCACTTTCTCCGCTCTTTGCCAAGGGAAACGGCGAACAAGAGAAATCGTATGGACAAAAGGCGCAAAGCTGTGATACATTTTTACAGGAAATGACCAACATTTTGAAAGGAGAACATTTTTAATGCGTGACAAATCCATTCCGCCCGACGCGAGACTTCCGCTCGGGCAAACGATACCTCTGAGCCTCCAGCATCTTTTCGCGATGTTCGGCTCCACGGTGCTCGTACCGATACTGTTCAAGATCAATCCGGCGACGGTGCTTCTTTTCAACGGCATCGGCACGCTGATTTATTTGATACTCTGCAAGGGAAAGATTCCCGCATATCTCGGCTCGAGCTTCGCGTTCCTTTCCCCTGTTTTTCTCGTGCTGTCGAAGTACAGCTATGAGTCGGCGCTGGGCGGCTTCATCGTAGTCGGCGCGATCTTCTGTCTCGTGGCGATGATCGTCCGCGCCGTCGGTACGAAATGGATCGACTATATCTTCCCGCCTGCCGCGATGGGCGCCATCGTAGCGGTCATCGGGCTGGAGCTGATGCCGACCGCCGCAAATATGGCAGGACTGACGGCGGAGACGCCCGACCCGCGCGCGATCATGGTCTCGATTCTGACGCTTGCGATCACGGTCTTTTCTTCGGTGGCGTTTCGCGGTCTCCTGGCGATCCTGCCGATCCTGATCGGCGTCATCGGCGGCTACGTCATCGCCGCTTTCGCCGGACTGGTGGATTGGGCGCCGATTGCCGCCGCACCCTGGTTCGCGCTGCCGACGATCTACACGCCGGAGTTCAATATCAACGCGATCTTGATTATCGTGCCCGCCGCCCTCGTGGTCATCGTCGAGCACGTCGGCCATCTGATCGTCACGGGAAACATCGTCGGAAGCGACCTGACGAAAGATCCCGGCCTTGACCGCTCGCTTCTCGGCAACGGCATCTCGACGATCTTATCCGGCTTCTTCGGCTCGACGCCGAACACGACCTACGGCGAGAATATCGGCGTATTGGCAATCACGAAAGTCTTCAGCACCTGGGTGATCGGCGGAGCCGCCGTCTGCGCGATCCTGCTCTCCTGCTTTGGAAAGCTCGCCGCCGCCATCCAGAGCATTCCGACGCCGGTCATGGGCGGCGTGTCGCTGCTCCTCTTCGGCGTCATCGCCGCGTCGGGCGTCCGCATTTTCGTCGAGCAGAAGGTGGACTACAATCAGCCGACGAATCTGATCCTGACTGCGATCGTGCTCGGCGTCGGCGTATCCGGCGCAGGCGTCACGGTGGCCGGCGTCGCGCTTCGCGGCATGGCGTTGGCGACGGTGCTGGCGATCCTCCTGAATCTCGCGTTCCGGCTCATTGAGCGACTGCACGGAGACGAGACGGAATGATCCTCGAATATCGAATGGACGAGCGCGCCGACGAGCTTTCGGTGCGCTCCTTTTTGAAGCGGCAGGGGCTTTCGACGCACCTTTGGCGGCGGCTCAAACATCAGGGCTCGCTTTTCATCAACGGGGAGCCGGTGATGCGCGCGACACTCGCCGTGCTCCGCGCGGGAGATCATTTGCGCTGCGAGATTCCCGAGTCGTCCGCCATCGCGCCGCAGGATATCCCGCTGGACGTCCGCTATGAGGACGACCATCTGCTCGTGATCAACAAACCCGCGCAAATGCTCGTCCACCCGATTGCGAAGGAACAGCTCGGCACGCTGGCGAACGCGGTCGCCTATTACTACGAGACGAAAAAAGAGCCGTGCGTCTTTCATCCAACGCATCGGCTCGACCGAAACACCACAGGACTCGTCCTGATTGCAAAGCAGCCGCATATCCAGTCGCTTTTGACAGGAAACGAGGGGCCGCGTTTTCACCGGACGTATCTCGCGATCGCGCAAGGGCATTTTCCCGAAGCGGAGGGCACGATCGACCTGCCGCTCCGACGGAAGCCGACAAGCTTCATCGAGCAGGAAGCGCACCCGACGGGAAAACCCGCCGTCACACAATACCGCGTACTGGCGGAAACGGAAGAAGTTTCGCTGGTCGAACTTCGCCCCGTCACGGGCCGCACCCATCAGCTCCGCGTCCACCTCGCCGCCGTCGGACATCCGATCCTCGGCGACGATCTCTACGGCGAGCCGTCGTCCCTGATCGCACGACAAGCGCTTCACGCCTGCCGCCTCGACCTCGTCCATCCCGTCACGCAGAAGCCGATGGTGGTAGAAGCGCCGCTTCCGAAAGATTTTATCTCGGCTCTATGCCGTTTCCAAATTTACTATCCCTGATAAACGAAGCCCGCGATCCACAATGGAACGCGAGCTTTTCAACGCACGAGAAATGGCGGCGTATTAATTATTTCGAGAAACGGCTCCTTTTATACGGCTGCTTTTTTTATTTGATCGGCAGCCTCCATTTGACGATATGCAGTAAAGTTTACGTCAACCAATGTCGCGATCTCGCCCTGCTTGCAAATTATCTCATCCAAGTGGCTAGGCGTCGGGAACGGGATATTTTGGTCTTCAAAACATAATCCCATCATCGCAATCGCATCGCGTGTCATTTCAATCGCGTCGGTTATAGTTTCGCCTTGTGTACGAATATCAAAGTCGGGCACATAGGAAACAAAGTATTTTTCACCTTTTTGGATAATCGCCGGATATGAGTTTTTCATCATGTATCCCCCCACAGTCCATGTTTCTTCAAGAT
>JAFZRW010000171.1 GCA_017619685.1 Schwartzia sp. (in: firmicutes) | reverse complement strand
GAGACTGCGGCGGTGTAATTCCTCCGCACAGAACAGTTTATTGAGATACCTGCGCTTTGCGGCGCAGGTATTTTTTTCAGAACGGGAAAAGACCCGTCAGGAGCAGCTATGCAATTTATTGATCGCACTACCATTACGGTGAAGGGCGGCGACGGCGGCAACGGCAAGTCGGCTTTTCGCCGGGAGAAGTACGTGCCGAAGGGCGGTCCGTCGGGCGGCGACGGCGGATGCGGCGCGGACGTCGTTTTCGTCGTGGACAACAACATGAATACGTTGCTGGAATTCCGTTTTCATCGGAAATTTCTCGGGCAGAACGGCGAGAACGGCGACATCAAGAACCAGTTCGGAGCCTGCGCGCCCCCCTGCATCGTCAAAGTGCCGCCGGGAACTATCGTCAAGGATGCGAAGACTGGGGAAGTCCTGGCGGACATGACCGAGAACGGTCAGCGGGAGATTATTGCGCGCGGCGGGCGCGGCGGGCGCGGCAACGCGAAGTTCGCGTCGAGCCGCAACAAAGCGCCGACGTTTGCCGAGCTGGGCGAGCCGGGCGAGCAGAAAGAACTGCTTCTCGAAATGAAGCTGCTCGCGGACGTCGGGCTCGTCGGCTATCCGAGCGTCGGGAAATCCAGCATCATTTCCTGCGTCTCGTCGGCGAGGCCTGAGATCGCCGAATACCACTTCACGACGCTTACGCCGGTGCTGGGCGTCGTGGGCGTGGACGAGGAAAGAAGCTTCGTGATGGCCGATATCCCGGGTCTCATCGAGGGCGCGGCGGACGGCGCGGGGCTCGGTCATGAATTCTTGCGTCATATCGAGCGTACGAAGGTCATTTTGCACGTCGTCGACGCGTCGGGTATCGAGGGACGCGATCCGGTGGAAGATTATCACCGCATCAATCATGAATTGAAGCGTTACAGCGAAAAACTCGCGCGCCGTCCGCAAATCCTCGTTGCGAACAAGATCGACTTGCCGGGGGCGGCGGAGAATCTGCCGCGTCTTGAAAAACTGGCGGCGGAGGAAAAGATCCCGATGCTGGCGGTGTCGGCGGCGACGCAGGAAGGACTGCGCACCTTGGTGGAGCGCACGGCGGAGGCGCTGGACGCCTATGTCGAGGAGCCGGAGCATGAGGACGGGGTGAAAGTTTACGACGCGTCGCAGGAAGAAGATCCGGAGCGCGTCGAGATCAGGCGCGACGACGACGGCGCGTTTGTCGTCAGCGGCAAGGCGTTGGAAAAACTCGTCGCCATGACGAATTTCGCCAACGACGAGGCGATTCGCCGTTTCCAGTACATCTGGCGCATGAAGGGCCTCGACGCGCGTCTTTTGAAGCGCGGCATCAAAGAGGGCGACACTGTGCGTATCGGCGCGATGGAGTTTGAGTATCATGCGTGAATTGGTTTGGGAGGATAAATTTTGATTCGGAAAACATTGACGGGCAAGCAGAAGAATTTCCTTCGCAAGGTGGGAACGGATCTCGATCCCGTGGTGAACGTCGGCAAAGAAGGCGTGACGCCGACGTTGGTGGACTCGGCGAAAGACGCGATCACGAAGCGGGAGCTGATCAAAGTGCGCGTGCTGCAAAATTCGCCGGAGGAGCCGAAAGACGCCATCGAGCGCTTGACGGAGCGCGTGGACGCCGACCTTGTGCAGGTCATCGGGCGGAACGGCTTGCTGTTCAAGCGCAATTTCAAGAAACCGCAAATCGAATTCCCAGAGTAATCTTCAGGAGGCGAGCGGCTTGAATATCAGGGACGGACTGAAAGAAGCGAAGCGCGTTGTCGTCAAGGTCGGTACCAGTACGATCACGCGCGAAAACGGCGCGTCGAATCTCGCGCGCATGGAAGAGATCGTGCGGGAGATCGCCGGCCTCGCCGACGAAGGACGGGAAATGGTGCTCGTCACTTCCGGCGCGATCGCGGCGGGGATGAACCGCATGGGACTCTCCGTGCGCCCGAAGGGCGTTCCCGAACGGCAGGCGCTTGCGGCAGTCGGACAAGGCGTCCTGATGCACCTTTATGAAACGATGTTTGCGTCTTACGGCCAAACGGCGGGACAGGTGCTCCTGACGAAAGAGAATTCCCTGCGCCACAATCAGTATACCAATTCCCGGAACGCGCTGCTTTCCATGATTTCCATGGGCGTCATACCCGTGGTGAATGAGAACGACGCGGTTTCCGTCGACGAACTGAAAATCGGCGACAATGATACATTGTCGGCGACGGTGGCTTCCCTCGTGGACGCCGACGCGCTGATCATCCTGTCCGACGTGGAAGGGCTTTATACGGCGAATCCGCAGGAGAAGCCCGACGCGAAGCTGATTCCCGAGGTGCGAGAGATTACGCCGGAGATTGAGGAGTTGGCGGGCGGCGCAGGTACGGCGGGCGGCACCGGCGGCATGGTCACGAAGCTCGCGGCGGCGAAAATTGCCATGAGCGCCGGCGTCACGATGGTCATCGCCCGGGGCGACCGCGTCGGAATCATGCGCGAGGTATTGGCGGGCGAAGCGGTCGGCACCGTGTTCCGTGCAAAGGACGCGCACCTCCGCGCGCGCAAAGCGTGGCTCGCTTTCGGCCGTCATATCGGCGGAAATCTCACCGTGGACGAAGGGTGCGTCGAGGCCATGCGAAGCGGCGCAAGCCTGTTGGCGGCGGGGATAAAAACCGTGGACGGCGATTTCTCGGAAAAGAGCACCGTGCGCGTCCTCGGCCCCGACGGCCGCGAAATTGCCCGAGGCATCGTAAACTACGGCGCGGAGGATTTGCGCCGTATCGCGGGGAAAAGCACAAAGGAAATCATTGAACTCCTTCCTAAAGCCGCCCACGACGAAGTCATTCATCGGGACGACCTCGTGATGATGGTATAGGAATCGATCGTAAAGCCCTCGCAGCGCGAGGGCTTTACCTATTCTTGTACATTGTTTTTTGTAGCTCCTGGAAGGCTCATTTTCAATATTGCATGACGCAGGATTATTCTATATACTATTCGTAGGAGGGGAGCAGGATGCTTTCGATCGCAGAGATCAAGCGGCGGATTATGCCGATATGCAAAAAGTATGATATAAAGCGGGCGTATCTGTTCGGTTCTTATGCACGAGGGGACGCTTCGGAAGGAAGCGATGTGGATTTGCGCATTGACAAAGGCGCAAGTCAGAAGCTGCGGGGATTGTTGGCTGTCAGCGCGCTTCGACTGGAACTGGTGGACGTTTTGCAAAAAAATGTCGACTTGATTACGGCGTTGCCCGATGACGATTTGCACGCGATTTTTAGGAAGCATGTCCTTTCTGATGAGGTGATTGTTTATGATAGCTGATCGGGACGCCCAGATTTTGCAGCATATTGTGAATTATTGCGACCAGATTGATAAGACGATAGGTTTTTGGGGCAAGAACGAGAAGCTTTTTGGCGGGAATTTCATTTATCAAAACGCGATTTCGATGCCGCTGCTCTCCATCGGGGAATTGGCGAATCATTTGTCAAAGGAATTCACGGATGCTCATCGAAAGATACCGTGGAGGGAAATTGTCGATATGCGCAACTTGTTCGCGCATGGCTATCATACTATGGAACCGCAAACGATTTGGGATACTGCCGTGTCGGATGTGCCGCAGTTGAACGAGTTTTGTCGTTCCGTCTTGGAAAAAGAAAATATTCCCATTCCGAGCGCGAAAGAGATTAGCGAAGAGGGATGAGGGCGATGTGCCGCGTCGAAAAAATTGACGAAGTGGGCTCTGTGTGTAATAATAAGGAAAACAGTTGGGACTGTTTTCCTTTTTTCTTTACGAGAGCACTTAATAAGCGCGAACGATAGTGAAGCGCGAATTTAGTGCGACGGATACTTGACCGCTTGGGGAGGCCGAGCGAAGCGAAGGGCGAGCCTAGCGGGCATAGTATTGATTGTCGGAGGGATTTTTGCATGAATATAGAAGAAATCGTTCGCGGGCAGGCGCAGGCGGCGAAAGAGGCCGCGCGACGGCTGGCGGTGACGCCGTCGCCGGTGAAAGACGCGGCGCTTCGCGCGATGGCGGACGCTCTGGAGAAAAATGCGTCGGCGATCCTTGCGGCGAACGCTGAGGACATGGAAGCGGCGCGGGCGAAAGGGACGCCGCGCGCTATGCTCGACCGCCTCATGCTTGACGAGAAGCGCATTCGCGGCATGGCGGACGGGCTCCGCCAGACGGCCATGCTGCCCGACCCAATCGGAGAAGGCGAGATGGAAACGATTCGTCCGAACGGGCTCGAGATCCGGCGCGTAAAAGTGCCGATCGGCGTTATCGGCATCATTTACGAGGCGCGTCCGAACGTGACGGCAGACGCCGCCGCGCTTTGCCTGAAGTCGGGAAATGCCGTCCTTTTGCGCGGCGGTTCCGAAGCGCTGAAGTCAAACCGTGCCGTCAGCAAGATATTGGCGGAGGCCGCCGAGAAAGAAGGCGTGCCGAAAGGCGCGCTGCAATTTATTGACAGTCCGAGCCGCGACGCGGTGGGCGTGATGATGAACTGCACCGGACTCCTCGACGTGATCATTCCGCGCGGCGGCGCGGGCCTGATCCGACGAGTGGTCATGGAGAGCGCCGTTCCCGTTATTGAGACCGGCGCGGGCATTTGCCACACTTACGTTGACGCGGGCGCGGATCTCGATATGGCGCTTCGCATCGCGGTGAACGCGAAGACCTCGCGCCCGGCTGTCTGCAATGCGATGGAAACGCTGCTCGTCCATGAAGACGAAGCGAAAGCGTTCCTGCCGAAAATGGCAAAAGCTATGCGGGAAAAAGACGTCGAATTGCGCGGCGACGCGGCGACGTGCAAAATCGTACCGGATATGGCGGCGGCGACGGAGGAAGACTGGGCGACGGAGTATGACGACTTGATCCTTTCCGTCAAAGTCGTGAAAGATCTCGACGAGGCGATTTCCCATATCAATCGTTACAATACGGGCCATTCGGAGACGATCGTGACGAACAGCCTCGATCACGCGCACCGCTTCCAGCGCGAAGTGGACGCGGCGGCGGTCTATGTGAACGCTTCCACGCGATTCACCGACGGCTTTGAATTCGGCTTCGGCGCGGAGATCGGCATCAGCACGCAAAAGCTCCACGCGCGCGGCCCGATGGGACTGAACGAGCTGACCAGTACGAAATATATGATTTTTGGCGAAGGGCAGATTCGCGAATGAACCTGTCGGATTATATTTCATCGCTTCGGGATGCGTGGCGCGACCCGAAGAATCGCTACGATATGATCGACGCGGCACGGGCGGTGCTGGTCGTCCTGGCGACGATGGCTGCCGCGACGGCGGCGGTGATGTTCCTGGTCGGGGAATGAGGGAAAGGGAAGGCTATGGCAGAGACAAAACATCGCGTCGGCATTCTCGGCGGCACGTTCGACCCAATCCACAACGGTCATTTGATGATGGCGGAAGCCGTGCGGGACGAGTACGAACTGGAAAAAGTGCTGTTCATTCCCGCTGCGCAGCCGCCGCACAAGCTCGGGCATAAGATCTCGTCCGCCGAAGATCGCTATATGATGACGGTACTGGCGACTTGCTCCAATCCCGATTTTGAAGTGTCGGATATTGAGATGCGCCGTGAAGGGCCGTCCTACAGTATCGACACGGTGCGCGCTCTCTTGCGCGCGACGGGCGGCGACACGGAGTTTTTCTTCATCGCGGGCACCGACATCATTCGCGAGATTCATACTTGGGAACGGATTGAGGAGCTTCTGGAAATTTGCCCCTTCATTGCGGCTTCGCGCCCGGGCTGCCGTCCGGACGTGGAGCGGACGCGGGAGATACTGGGCGATCTCGGCGTGCGGCGCATCCATCTTTTGAATACGCCGGAGCTTGAAATCTCTTCGACGGACATTCGGGAAAGAGTCGCCGCGGGACGCTCGATCAAGTATATCGTGCCGTCCGAAGTGGAATGCTACATTTATAAAAAAGGTCTGTATCGCTGATGGATTACGAGACGATGAAACGGGAGCTTTCGCGCCGCCTGAAGAAAAGCCGGTACGAACATTCGCTGGGCGTCGCGGATACGGCGGCGTTCCTTGCGCGCCGATTCGGCGAGGACGAGGCGCGGGCGCGATTGGCGGGGCTTTTGCACGACTGCGCGCGGGAGTTTCCCAACGAGGCGATGCGGGCGGAGGCCGACGCACGCGGTATAGCCTATGGCGACGTCGAGCGCGCGACGCCGCTCCTGCTGCATGCGCAGCTCAGCGCCTGCCGTGCGAAAGAGATTTACGGCGTGGAAGACGCCGCGATCCTGCGCGCGATTGAGCGGCACACGGTGGGCGGCGCGGCGATGACGGCCCTCGATAAGATTGTCTATTTCGCGGACATGGTCGAGCCGACGCGCGATTATCCCGCAGTGGAGGAACTCCGCCGCCTTGCGCGCGAGGCTTCCCTCGACGAAATGACGCTGGCGGGACTCACGCGTTCCCTTGCGTTCGTTTTGGAAAAAGGCCAGCTCATTCATCCCGATACGGTGCTTGCGCGGAACGAGCTGCTGATGGCGCAGGGCGGCACCGGGAAGGATGCGGAATGACGAAGCAAAATAGCAGGACGCGGGACAATATCCGTGCGAAGCGCAGGAAACGACTGCTTCGGGCGATTCTCGGATTTTTCAAGTTGATCCTCTTTCTCGCCGTGCTCGCCGCCGTAAGCTGGGCGTCGTGGCAGGAACTTTTGCGGGGCGCGGCGGTCTACCGCGAATATCATGCGAAGTATGAGGAGTATCGCGAGCGTCGGGACGCGGAGCGCGTGCCTCTGGACGATCGGTTTGAAGCCTATATGAATATCCTCGTGCTCGGCGTGGACAAGGGCGGCGATTTTGGCGGCAGCCATGCGGACACGATCCTCTTGCTCAGTCTCGACAACGCGTCCGGCAAGGTGCGCGTGATCTCGATCCCGCGCGGGACGGTCATGACGGCGGCGGACGGCGTGACGTGGGAGCGCCTCGGCGAAAAATATTCGGAGGTCGGCGTGTCGGGCATGATCGACGCGGTGCGAAAGCTTTTGGGCGTCTCCGTCCATTATTACGCCGTCGTCGACACCCAGGCGCTCGTGGATTTTGTCGACGCGATGGGCGGCGTGGACGTGTATGTGGAAATGCGCATGGACTACGACGATCCGGAGCTGGGGCTTTCCATTCATATCCCGCAGGGATTCCAGCGCATGAACGGCGACACCGCGCAAAAATTTTTGCGCTATCGCGGCGGCGAGCTTGGAGACTTCGGGCGCATCCAGCGGCAGCAGCGCTTCCTGAAAGCGCTCTATGAGCGGATCTTGACAGTGGACACATTGGGAAGGCTGCCGGCGCTGACGAAAATATTGCAGGAACAAGTCGATACCAGCGTCGAGGTTTGGGACACGGCGCGTTTGGCGGAAGTCCTGAAAGGGCTTTCCAAGGAAGGTCCGGAAACGATCACGCTGCCCGGACACCCTTACGCGGGCGACGAAAAAGTTTGGATTGCCGATAAGGAGCAAATCAAGGGCAAACTGCACAACCTTTTCCCGAAAGCGGAAGAGAATGCAACGGAAGAGAAGAAATAGCCGGCATAGATAAACGGGTGTCCTGCTTATGCGTAAAAGCTGCGGCAGGAGGAAGGAGGAACATATTTGTTTAACACATCAAAAGAACTGGCCGAGGCGATTGCCGAGGCGGCAAGCAGCAAGAAAGCGCACGACATCGTCCTGCTGAAGATGGAAGGGCTCACGGTCGCGACCGATTATTTCGTTGTCTGCTCGGCGAATACGGTCACACAGACGCGCGCCATCGCGGACGCAGTGGAGGAACGCCTGGAAGAAGCGGGCGTCTCCTTCGGGCACAAGGAAGGATACCGCGAAGGCGAGTGGATCCTGATGGATTACGGCGACTGCGTCCTGCACGTGTTTACGCGCGACAGCCGCGAATATTACGCGCTGGAGCAGCTTTGGGGCGATGCGGAGCTGACGCCCTACGAGGACTGATAAATGATAGAACAGAGTGGAGCGCCCGAAGCGGCTGCAAAAGAGCAGACCGAAGAACTCGAGGGCGGCGCGCCCGCGCGCAAACGCCGCAGCGTCCATGAAGGCATGGTCGCCGTCATGCGCGTCGTGCGGCTCGGAGAAATGGGCGCGTTTCTCGATGCGGAGACGGGAAATACCAGCGACGACGTGCTTTTGCATGCGCAGCAGCAGACGGCGCCCGTCGCCGTCGGCGACGAGGTCGAGGTTTTTCTCTACCGCGATCCCAAACGTCGCCTGACCGCCAGTATGCGCGTGCCGAAAATGAAAGTCGGTCAGATCGCGCGGCTGAAAGTCGTAAACGTCAGCAAAGACGGCGCGTTTCTCGACGTCGGCGCGGAACGCGGCATTTTCATGCCCTTCGCGGGCATGCGCGGGCGTCCGCGCATCGGCGAGCGGGTCTGGGCGAAGCTCTACGTTGACAAGTCGGGACGCCTTGCCGTGACGATGGAAGTCGAGGACGAGATGCGCCGCGCCTCGCGTCCCGCCGACGGCGTGAAAGTCGGGGATTCCGTGACCGGAGAGATATACAACTACACCGACAAGGGCGCGTTCCTTTTCACACAGGAGCGATATATCGTCTTCATCGACAACAAGGAAATGAAAGTGCGGCCCCGCGTCGGCGAGACGGTCACGGCGCGCGTGACCTTCCTTCGCGAGGACGGGCGGCTCAACGCGTCGCTTCGCGAGATCAAGGAAAAAGCGATCGTTTCGGACAGCGACGCGATTCTCGCGCTGCTCCGCGAGCGGCGCGGACGAATGCCATACGACGATTCCACGTCGCCGGATATCATTCGCGACAAGTTCGGCGTCAGCAAGGCGGCGTTCAAGCGGGCTCTCGGTCATCTGCTCAAAGAGGGGAAAATCGAGCAAAGAGACGGCTGGACGTTTTTGCTGGAAGAAAAAGAATCTGAAAAGAACTGAAGAAAGCATTGTAAAATTTCTGACAGCTATGATATAATAAACAGAGCGCTGTGCGGTGGACAATTTTTCCACATAAAGAAGGAATTTTTTCACACGCGGCGAATAGAATCGTAAAGAACCTTTGTCCCCGAGTGGGGACGGGGAGATTTTGGGGGCGATTGCATGGCAGAGGACAAAAAGGGAATCCTTCTTGAAACAGGGACGAACGAATTTGAAATCGTCGAGTTTGGCATCGGAGACGTCAATTACGGCATTAACGTCGCGAAGGTGCGCGAAGTCATCACGGCGTCTGATTTTCCCGTCACAGAGATGCCGCAGGCGCATCCCTATATCGACGGCCTCTTCACATTGCGCGGACGCTCCATGCCGCTTGTCAATCTGCCGCGCTGCCTGAATGTAGCGGGGACGGATCGTGCGAAAAATATCATCGTTACGGAAATCAACGCATACTATATCGGATTCCTCGTCGACAACGTGTCCCGTATCCATCGCGTTTCGTGGAAGGACATGGAGCCGGCGCCGGAAGTCGGCGACCAGTCCCGTGTCGTCGGTATCGTGAAATTCGGCGAGAAAATCGTGTTGCTGCTCGACTTCGAGACGATCATCGCAGAGGTCAATCCTGAGATCAATGCGAAACTGACGACCTTTGAAGAGGCGGAAGCCGACCTGAAGGAACGCCGCTCGAAGGAACATATCGTCGTTGCAGAGGATTCGCCGATGCTGCGCGATCTTTTGACCACGACGCTGCATGAGTCCGGCTACAATTACGTCAAGCCTTATTCAAACGGAAAAGAGGCTTGGGATTATCTTGAAGCTCTCGCCAAGAAGGACGCCCCGATCGAGAGCCTCGTCCGTCTCGTCGTCACCGATATCGAAATGCCGCAGATGGACGGCCATCGTCTGCTGAAGCTGATTCGCGAGAACGAGCGCCTGCACAATATTCCCGTTATCCTGTTCTCCTCGCTTATCAATGAGGAAATGCGCCGCAAAGGCAACGAGCTCGGAGCGAACGGTCAGATTGCGAAGCCGGAGATCAATCAGCTCATCGGTCTTCTCGACGAGCTCATCTTCGGCATAGAGAAGAAAAAAGAAGAGGACTGAAAACAATAAAGGTGACGGAGGCTGTCGCAGGAAGAATCATTTCTTCCGGCGACAGCCTCCGTTTTTTTACGGAAAAGTATCGGGCAACTGTTGTCTCCCGGATTTTATCTGCACCTAAATTTTTTGAAGTATGATTTTCATACTTCAAAAAATTTTCTAGCCGCCTGTCATTTTTTGTGCGCGTATATTTATTTAGGAAAAGAAAATCCTGGGCGTACAATTTTGGCACATAAAATTATTTCAGATTGAAATAATTTTATGTGCTTTTTTGGTATAGCGTCTAAATGATTATTTATAAGCAAATTCTAGGTATAATTCCAGCATCCCTGCAAAAATCCCGATTTGGAGAAAATACGCAATCGCTTATATTTACTGGCTTTCATATAATTTTCATTTTTAAAAGGGAAATCCGTTGGCGTTTGACAGGATAAACCCTTATGGAGTACGCTTTCATGCAGTACGGGAGGAGTCTGTCCAAGACTTCCCAGTACGGATTACGAAGGAAGGCTGACAGCATTTTTTCGTTCGGGAGGCGTCGTCCTGTGAGGCGTGCGCCCGGCGGAAGGACTGTCGACCGGGAAATGCGGCACGCATAGAGAGGACGACCGGACGCACAGGCGTAGCGGCGGGCCTCGGTGCGGGGCGCGAGGCAGTGGAAGCGCCGCTCTTAGCGCTTCGCCACAGTGCCAATACGAGCAGCTTCCCGGTGGCCTTTGTGTGTTTCCGCTAGTGTGTCACACGCTAGGGACGGCGCGGAGGCCGGGCCTGTGCGGAACTTGAAGGAGAGGTGGGGCGTCGGCACAGAAGGCAAAGGATAGTACTCAGGGGTGTTTTTGGGAAGGCGGCAAAGCCGTTCTTCTACAAAAGGAATTTTGAGGTGATTATCAAATGCATCAACCGGCAACTACGAATCCGCTGATTATCATGTGCATCAACATGACGATCGTCTTCGCCGTGCTGATCGGTCTTTCGTTCATCATCAAGTTCATTCACATGATCGATCCGACAAAGCCGAAGGAAAAACCGGCGGAGGCCCCGAAGGCGGCTCCGGCAGCAGCTCCTGCGGCAGCGGCTCCTGCGGCTCCCGCTGTTGACCCGAACCTGAACATCGCGGTCATCGCGGCGGCTGTCGCGGCCTATGGCGGCGACGCGAAGATCGTTGCGATTCGGCCCGTCGAGAGCACGGGCTGGAAGAACGTCGGTCGCGCGAACGGCGTCCAGAACACGGTCTTTTGACCGAGGAACTGCAATGCTTTTCAAGGCGATTTCCTAAAATAATAATCGCTGCGAAAAACGAATAAGGAGGAATTATTGGAATGGGCGAATTTATGACTGCATTCAGCGTCTCGCTCGCCTCGGTATGGAACGACTCCGGCTTCTCGGCAATCACGATGGGCAACATTATCATGATTGCCGTAGGCTGCCTGCTTCTGTACATGGCTTTTGTTCATGAGTATGAGCCGCTGCTTCTCTCGCCGATCGCTTTCGGCTGCATCCTCGCGAACTTCCCGAAGACGGGGTTCAACGATGAGATGAACGTCATGATGGCGATTGGCTTCGGTATCAAGTATGAGATTTTCCCGCCGATCATCTTTATGGGCGTCGGCGCGATGACGGACTTCGGCCCGATGATCGCTGACCCCGATACGATGCTTCTTGGCGCTGCCGCACAGTTCGGCGTGTTCATCGCTCTTGCGGGCGCGATGCTCTTAGGCTTCAACGTGCAGGAAGCGGCTTGCATCGGCATCATCGGCGGCGCGGACGGCCCGACGTCGATTTATTTGACGGTCAAGATGGCTCCGCATCTGCTCGGCGCTATCGCCGTGGCGG
>JAFZRW010000170.1 GCA_017619685.1 Schwartzia sp. (in: firmicutes) | reverse complement strand
GGCGGAACGCCTTCCGAAAATCGCTCCGCTGCAAGAATGCCGAGTATCGAAGAAAAAAGCAGCACGCAAAGAAACGAAAGCTGCTGCTGCCCGATTTTCATACCTGCACCTCTTTTACAGTTCCGCTTTTTCACGGATCTTCGCGAGTTTTTCTTCTCCGATGCCGCGGATTTTTGTCAAATCGTCTACGGACTCAAAAGGCCCGTGTTCGTTTCGGTATTCGACGATGCGCTTTGCCATGACGGGGCCGACGCCGGGCAGCTCGTCAAGCTTTTTTTCGTCTGCCGTGTTGATATGGATCTTTCCGTCGGCTGCCGTCATCTTGGCCGCGCTTCCGCCCGCGTCGGCGCGTTCCGGCACGCGGATCTGCATACCGTCTTTCAGCGGTTGGGCGAGATTCACGTTCGCGAGGTCGGCTTGTGGAAGTACGCCGCCGCAAACCGCGATTGCCTGCTCCACGCGCTCCGTTTTTCGCATCGCTACGACGCCTGGTTTTACCACTGCGCCGCTGACATATACCGTGATTTTCTCGTTTTCCGAAGAACGCACGCCCGCATCCAGAGGCACCGCTTCCTCCGTATCATGAAAAAGCATCGCGCCCGCGAAAAGCACCGCCAGCGCGATGGACGCCAAAACCATCATCGGCCGCCGAAACATCGGCATAAACTAATCCCTCCGTCCAAGATTAAGGAAACACCGAATAAGTCCATCCGCACCTCCGTCGGGTCTTTTTCCGCTTGTCGTTGTCAAAGCCCTCTCGACGTAGCCCTGCTACGCCTTCGAGTGCTTTTCCTAGGCAGTCGAAAAAATCCCTCGACAGATGCACGAATTGACTTAATCGTTGTTTCCTTAATTTTCGATTCCTTTGCGCGCCTCGATTCCTTTTTGATAGTAATGCTTGACCTCGCGCATTTCCGTTACGAGGTCGGCGCGCTCCATCAGCCAATCCGGCGCGTTTCGCCCGGTCAATATCAGTTCCGTTCCTTTCGGCGCTTCGTCCAGGAGACGCTCCACCCGTGCGCGGTCGAGAAGACCGAAGAAAAGCGCGACGTTCACTTCGTCGAGGATCGCGAGGCCGTATTCTCCCGACTTGATTTCCCGCGCCGCTTCGTCGAAACCAGCCGCAATCATGTCCACATAATCTTTCGGCGGATTGCCCGGCTCGAAGACGACGACGCCTTCACCCCAGGCCGCGCGCTCTTCCTCGGTCAGCATGCCTTCCTTCGCCACGAAAAAAGGCTTGCCCGTAGTCGAGAGTACGACGCGCGGCGCGAAGCCGCGCAAGACGTCCTGTTCGCTGTAGGCAAGTCCTTTCATGAACTGCATCATATAGACGCGCATTCCCGCGCCGAGCGCGCGGATAAGCAACCCGATTGCCGCCGTTGTCTTTCCTTTGCCCGCGCCTGTATAGACTTGAAGCACTCGTATCGCCCCGCTTATCAATTTTTTATGCTGCGTAAGTGGAAACGGAAATCTCCACGGGCGCATTTTTCATAGCGTCCACAATTTTCTCCAAGCGTTCCGAGACTTCGTCACTGTAAGAAATTTCCCCACATTGGCGGCATACATGGGACGGCACATTTTTGACAATGACAATACAGTTGCCGAGGTCGACCATGAACGTCGTCAGTTTTTCTTCCATATCGCCTTTGCACATAAAACAAGTCATGACTGACGCTCCTTTCGCGTTTTCAAATCCGGTTCCCATTTGTCGTTCGTTGGACGATACGCCGTAATAATCCACAATAGGTTCTCGCCTATGCCGCAAACGACATGAAGACGATTCTTTCCCAATATTAGGCAACTAGGAAAGGGGTAATCTGTTGGATATTCTTCGATGATCTCTCCTGTTATGATTGCCTCTTTTACTTCCTGCCGCTTTATGCCCCGTTGTGCGATTCGCTGTTGAACATGACTTGTCCATTGGATTTTTCCTTGTCGACATAGCGCGGTTAATTCTTCTAAGACAATTGGCATTACGGGCTTCCTTTCCTTACGCCTACTATAGCACATAGATAATTGCTCGTCAAAAGCGATAAGTGGTCACTTGAAATCTACAAATTCGTTGATCCTCGCTCCACCCTTTGTCATCGGTTCCACAAAGCTCCTGTGGATGTGCAGTACGATGACGCGCGGTTCGTTGGCCGCCAGCGCTTTGTCGAAGGCCTCCGCGAAGTCGTCGGGCGTCGAGACTTCCTCCGCCTCGATGCCGAAGCTTTTCGCGTAGCCGACGTAGTCCATCGGATAGTCAAATTCACAGGCCGTGTATCGTTCGTCGTAGAAAACTTTTTGAAGCTGACGGATCATGCCGAGGCTCGTGTTGTCTACGATCAGCGAAATTACCGGCAGGCCGAGCCGCGCGATCGTGTAATATTCGCTGCCCGTCATTTTGATGCCGCCGTCGCCCGCCACGTGAATCACACGGCGCGATTTCCCGAAAGCGATTTGCGCGCCTTCCGCTGCCGGGAGCCCGAAGCCCATCGTGCCGAGCCCCCCGGAGGTCAGCCATGTGCGCGGCTCGTCGATGTGAAGATGGAGCGCGCACCACATCTGATGCTGCCCTACGTCCGTCGCGAAAGCGAACGGCTTGCCCGCCGTAGCGCGGGCGACATGGTGCAGCGCCCAGGGCAGCGTCAGGCGCGTCACGTTGTAGTCGTAGGCGTACTCCTCGCGCCAGTCTTCGATGCGCTCCCACCACGCGTCGAGATTTGTGATGGGCTTGCGCTTCATCAGGAGGTCGAGGATCGTCTTCATATCGCCTGCGAGGCCGATGGAACTTGCGATATTCTTATCGATCTCCGCAGGGTCGATGTCGATATGGATAAATTTCGTGTTCTTCGTGTATTTGTCGAGGCTGCCTGTCTGCCGGTCGGCGAAACGGCTGCCTACCGCGATGATGAGGTCCGCCGCTGCGATGGCGTTGTTCGCCGCCTTCTTGCCGTGCATGCCCGCGAAGCCGAGAAGCTGGGGGTGAGAATGGGGGAGAGCGCCGATGCCCATCAGGGTCTCGGCGACGGGGAAGCGATATTTTTCGACGAACTTTTGAAATTCCTTCGACGCGTTTGCGGAAATGATGCCGCCGCCTGCGATGACCACAGGCCGCTTTGCCCGAAGCATGACTTCTTCCGCCTCCGCCGCGCAAATCAAAAAGTCTGCGTCCGGTTTATGGTGCGGCTTTTTCTTCGGCGCCTCCGGCGTGTAGTCCACCTCCGCGAAGAACACGTTTCGCGGCACGTCGACGAGCACAGGGCCGGGGCGGCCTGCCCGCGCAATGGCGAACGCCTCCCGCATGGTTGGTACGAGCTGCTTCGGGTCCTTGACCTTGAAATTGTGCTTCGTGATCGGCATGGTCACGCCGACAATATCCGTCTCCTGAAACGCGTCGCGTCCCAACAGCGCGGTGTCCACCTGTCCGGTAATCGCCACCATCGGAATCGAGTCCATGAACGCCGTTGCGATTCCCGTCACGAGATTCGTCGCGCCCGGGCCGGACGTCGCGATGCAGACGCCGACTTTGCCGCTGGCGCGCGCGTAGCCGTCCGCCGCATGGGCTGCGTTCTGCTCATGCGTTACGAGGATATTCTTGATGCGCGTATCGTCGCGGAGCGCATCGTAAAGCGGCAAGATCATACCGCCCGGATAGCCGAAGACCGTAGTCGTTCCCTGCTCCGCCAAACACTCGACAACCGCCTGTGCGCCGTTCATGCCGCTCTCCCCTTATTTCCAAATTTAAACTTGCAACTCAAAGACGATCGAGGATCGCCTGCGTCATGCTTTCAGTGTTCGCCTTCTTGAAGCCTTCCGCCCAGAGGTCGGGCGTACGGAAGCCGTCTTCCAGCGCTTTCGCGCAGGCGTCTTCCACTGCTTTCGCCGCCGCTTCTTCCTTCAGAGAGTACCGGAGCAACATCGCGGCGGAAAGGATCGTGCCGATCGGATTCGCGATGCCCTTGCCCGCGATATCCGGCGCGGAGCCGTGGATAGGCTCGAAAAGGCTCGTCTCCTCGCCGATGCTCGCGCTGGGCATCATGCCGATGGAGCCGCCGATGACCGCCGCCTCGTCGCTCAAGATGTCGCCGAAGAGATTGCCCGTGCAGATCACGTCGAACTGCGTCGGACGCACCGCGAGCTGCATTGCGCAGTTGTCCACATAGAGGTGGTCGAGCGCAACGTCCTTGTAATCTTCATGCACCTTTTCCACTGTGCGCCGCCAGAGCCGCGACGTGGCGAGAACGTTCGACTTGTCCACTGAGGTGACCTTGCCGCGCCGGAGTTTTGCCGTTTCAAAAGCCAGCCGCGCGATGCGGTCGACTTCCGGCACCGAGTAATTTTCGAGATCCCAGGCGCGCTCATGGCCGTCTTTCATTTCCGACTCGCAGCGGTCGCCGAAATAAATGCCGCCGATCAGCTCGCGCACGATTACGAGATCGACGCCTTTGACCAGCTCAGGTTTCAGCGGTGAGTAGCCGACCAGTGCGTCCGCAACTTTTACCGGACGCAGATTCGCGTAGAGTCCGAGGCCTTTCCGAAGTCCGAGGATCGCCTTTTCCGGACGCAGCGACGGCTCCACGCTGTCCCATTTGTCGCCGCCCACCGCGCCGAACAGTACGCCGTCCGACACCTTCGCAGCCGCCAGCGTTTCCTCGGGGAGCGGCGTTCCGAATTTGTCGTAGGCCGTACCGCCTGCATCATGATAGTCATATTCGAGGGAAAGGCCGAACTTTCCGTCCGCTTTTTTCAGGACGGCCACCGCCGCCTCCGTGATTTCTTTGCCGATTCCGTCGCCGGGAATTACCGTGATTTTCTTCGCCATAGTCCTACTCCTTTATAAACGCATTTCCTCTATTATACGCATATCCCGCCCGCTCCGCAAGCAAAACGGAACAATTTTGATAATTGCATATTTACTTTTCGATTCCCTATTTATTTATTCCATAAAATAGTATATACTGATTTTGCAAGGAGGATATGCCATGACGCCGAGCGAAATGGAAAAACTCATCAAAAAGGACGGCTGGCGACTTGTCGCCGTCGAGGGCTCCCATCATCAATACAGGCATCCGACAAAGAAGGGAAAGGTCACTATCGCCTTCCACTCGAAACCGAAGGATTTGAAACCGCGCGCCGTGAAGTCGATATTAAAGCAAGCCGGACTTGACCGT
>JAFZRW010000169.1 GCA_017619685.1 Schwartzia sp. (in: firmicutes) | reverse complement strand
TACTGATCTTCGACTAAAATCTTCAAAAAGATTTTAACCGAAGATGCGCCTGCTTCGCAGGCTACATTTGCGCCTACGGCGCAAATGACGTCTCATGCAGAACCTGTAAAAATCAGATGATTTTAACAGGTTCTAGTATCAGAATATTTGCAAGTGAAAATTCTGTCCCAAACGGTGCAAAATTTTCACTTTATGTTTTTGCGCAGATTTGGAAAAATCGGCGTAATTGCGGCGTTTCAGCCATGTCCTTCATGAAAATGATTTTTTGGACGCGCGTGACGGAGTGAACCGTTCGAGAGCTACGGAAAAGCGGTTTATCTTCCCGCGGGCGTTCTTTCGATTTTTTTCAAAGGAGAATTTTAATTCGGCGGTTTCCCCGCAGAAAAAATTCCCATAGACGGAACGCACGTCGTGGGCTATAATAATATAGTATGTTTTTTGCGAGGTGAACAAATGGAAAAGGTCATCGTGAAGGTGCGCGGCGAGCAGACGGGAGCGGACGGCGAGACGAACGCCGTCGAGGTGGTGGCGGAAGGTCGCCATTATTACAAGAACGGCATGCATTATGTGATTTACGACGATCACATGGACGACGAGGCAATCTCGACGATGCTGAAGATTGAACCGGACCGCCTGCACCTTACCCGCAGCGGCGCGGTCACGCAGGAGCAGCATTTCGCGAACGGCATGGAAAGCACCAGCGAATATGTGACGCCGCTGGGCAGCCTGAAGCTTTCCGTGCGGACGAAGAATATGGAAATCGCCTACGGCACGGTTTCGGGGGAAATCCACGTGGATTACGCGATGGCGATCAACGGCATGTGGCAGAGCGACAATTCGCTTTCGATTTCGATATGCCCCGAGGCGAGCGAAGTCGGACGGTTGAACTGAACAAATTTTGGCCAAGAGAGGGAATTGGATGGACATGAAGGAAAAACTCGCTGCGGCAATCCGCGCGGCGGCGGAGCGGGGAATCGCGGAGGGCGTTTTCCCTAAAGCGGAGCTTCCGGCGGTGGAGCTGGAGGTTCCCCCGAAGAAGGAAATGGGCGATTTCGCGACGAATTTCGCGATGAAGTCGGCGAAGGCGTTTCATAAGAGCCCGCGCCAGATTGCGGAGGCGTTGTCGGAGCGCTTTCCGAAGGACGGGATTGACCGCGTGGAAATCGCGGGGCCGGGCTTCATCAATTTTTTCCTGACGAAGGACGTAATCTATGACGGTCTCCGCGCGGCAATCGCGGCTGGGGAGGGCTACGGCAATCTTCCGAAGAAGGACGCGCCGAGGACGCAGGTGGAGTATGTCAGCGCCAATCCGACGGGGCCGCTTCATGTAGGGCACGGGCGCGGCGCGGCGGTGGGCAGCGCGTTGGTGAATCTTCTGCGGGCCGCCGGCTATGACGTGGAGGCCGAGTATTACATCAACGACGCGGGCAACCAGATCGACCATCTGGCGGAATCTGTGAACGCGCGGTATTTGGAGCTTTGCGGACAGCCCGCCGAGATGCCGGAGGGCGGCTATCACGGGCAGGACATCGTCGAGACGGCGCGGCGCATCAAAGAAAAGGACGGCGACAAATATCTTTCGATGCCCGAGGCGGAGCGGCTGTCGATTTTCAAGGAGCGGGCGTTGGCGGAAAAGCTGGCGGCGCTGAAGGAAGACCTCGCGGCGTTCAACGTGAAGTACGACGTCTGGTTCAGCGAGCGCACCCTGCATCCCGACAAGGTGAACGCGGCGGTGGAAAAGCTCCGTGCCAACGGGAACATTTACGAGAAGGACGGCGCGCTTTGGCTGCGTTCGACGGACTACGGCGATGACAAGGACCGGGTGGTAATCCGCGCGGGCGGCGAGCCGACGTATCTGGCGGCGGATATCGCCTATCACAAGGACAAGTTTGAGCGCGGCTTCGGTCGCGTCATAAACCTGTGGGGCGCCGACCATCACGGCTATATCTGCCGCGTGAAGGCGGCCATCCAGGCGATGGGCGGCAACCCGGACAATTTGACGGTGATGCTGCTCCAGATGGTGAGTTTGCTTCGGGGCGGCGAAGTCGTGAAGATGTCGAAGCGCACCGGCGAGAGCGTGACGCTTGCCGAGCTGATCGAGGAAGTCGGCACGGATGCGGCACGATATTTCTTCGTGATGCGTTCGCCGGACAGCCAGCTCGATTTCGATATCGACCTTGCGAAGTCCCAGTCCAGCGAGAATCCGGTCTATTACGTCCAGTACGCACACGCGCGCATTGCCAGCGTGTTCCGGCAGGCGGCGGAGACTGGGCTGAAGGAAAGCGACGCGTTTTCGCTTTTGACGGACGAGTCGGAAATCGACCTCATTAAGAAGATAGAGGAATATCCGCGGGAAGTGGAAAAAGCCGCGGCCGATCTTGCGCCCCAGCGAATCGCACGGGCGGCGCATGAGATGGCGAGCGCATTCCACAGCTTTTACAGCCGCTGCCGGATTATGGGCGTGGAGCCGAAGCTGGCGGGGGCGCGTCTCGCATTGGCGGGTAAGACGGCGCAGGTGATTCGCCATGCGCTTCATATATTGGGTGTCAGCGCGCCCGAAAAGATGTAAGGAGGATTTTGCGGTATCATGAATTATGAAAAAAGCACGGAGACGGACGTTGCGTATTACATTCTCTCCAAGAAGGGCGAGCCGATTTATTACAAGGATCTCGTAACGGAGGTCATCAAGAAAAAGGCGAAGCCTGTCCAGTCCCTTTCCCGCGCAATCTCGGAGGTCTATACGCAGATCAATATGGACAGCCGCTTCCATCATATGGGAAAGAGCATGTGGGGACTGACCGAGTGGAATCCTCCCGAGACGAAACGGTCGGGTTCGTCGTCCGGCGGAACGACGGCCGCCTCGAAGTCCACCCGCCGCCGGGAAAAACTCTTTGAGTCCATTCAGGAATAAGGGGCGGAATTCCTTTCGCGTATCCTACGGAAACAGGAGGTCATTATGGCAAAGTATATTTTCGTTACGGGCGGCGTCGTTTCCTCGCTGGGCAAGGGAATTACGGCGGCGTCGCTGGGGCGGCTTCTGAAAAATCGCGGCGTCAAGGTCACCATCCAAAAGTTTGACCCGTATATCAATATCGACCCCGGCACTATGAGCCCGTATCAGCACGGCGAAGTATTCGTGACGGACGACGGCGCGGAGACGGACCTCGACCTCGGCCACTATGAGCGGTTCATCGACATCAGCCTGACGAAAATGTCGAATATCACGGCGGGCAAGGTCTATTGGTCGGTGCTGAACAAGGAGCGCAAGGGCGACTACCTCGGCTCCACGGTGCAGGTCATTCCGCATATCACGAACGAAATCAAGCAGCGGGTTTACGACGTGGCGAAGGCCGACGAGGCGGACGTGGTCATCACTGAAATCGGCGGCACCGTGGGCGACATCGAGAGCCTGCCCTTTATCGAGGCTATCCGCCAGGTCAAGAAGGAAGTAGGAAAGAACGACGTCCTTTATATCCATGTGACGCTGGTTCCGTATATTTCCGCCGCCGGAGAGCTGAAGACGAAGCCGACCCAGCATAGCGTCAAGGAACTCCGCGGTATCGGCATCCAGCCGGACATCCTCGTCTGCCGCACGGAAAAGCCGCTGTCGAAGGATATGAAGGAAAAGCTGGCGCTGTTCTGCGACGTGGACGTCAACGCGGTCATCGAGAACCGCACCGCCTCCACGATTTACGAAGTGCCGTTGATGATGCAGAAGGAAGGGCTCGACCGCATCGTCCTCGAAAAGCTGAATATGGACGTTTCCCCGGCGAACATGGAAGAATGGGAAAAGATGGTCTATAAAATCCAGCATCCGACGAAAAAGGTCAAGGTCGCCGTGGTGGGCAAGTACGTGGCGCTGCCCGACGCTTATATGTCCGTCACCGAGGCGCTGCATCACGCAGGTATCGCCAACGACGCGGAGATCCGCATCCAGTGGGTGAACTCCGAGGAGCTGGAAAAAGAGGGCGTCGCCCTCGACGAGATTTTTGACGGCTGCAAGGGCATCCTCGTTCCCGGCGGCTTCGGCGACCGGGGCGTGGAGGGCAAGATCAGCGCCATCCGCTATGCCCGGGAAAACAAGATTCCGTTCCTCGGCCTTTGCCTCGGGATGCAGTGCGCGGTCATCGAGTTCGCCCGTAACGTCTGCGGCATGGACGACGCCCACAGCACCGAGTTCAACGCCGAGACGAAGCATCCTGTCATCGCGCTGATGGACTCCCAGCAGGGCGTCGTGGAAAAGGGCGGCACCATGCGCCTCGGCGCCTATCCCTGCAAACTGCGCGAAGGCACGAAGACCATGGCGGCCTACGACGAGCAGGAAGTGCAGGAGCGCCACCGCCATCGTTTCGAGTTCAACAACGCCTATCGCGACGAGCTGACAAAGGCGGGCATGGTCATCGCGGGCACGCTTCCCGACGACAGCCTTGTGGAGGTCGTCGAAGTCAAGGACCATCC
>JAFZRW010000022.1 GCA_017619685.1 Schwartzia sp. (in: firmicutes) | reverse complement strand
GGGAAATATAACGGTCGTCGGTATGGGACCGGGCGGCTTCGGCTGGATGACCGTCGAAGCGTGGGAGGCGATCCAAAACGCGCCGACGCTGATCTTGCGGACGGCGATCCACCCGACGGCGGAGGAGATTTCCCGGCGGGGAGTCGTCTTCTCCTCGTATGACGAGCGCTATGAAAAAGCGGACAATTTCGAGACGCTGTACGCCTCCATCGCGGACGATCTGATCGCGCGGGCGAAAAACGGCGAGGAAATCGTCTATGCGACGCCGGGAAGCCCGCTGGTGGCGGAGCGGACGGTGGTGTTGCTGCGGGAGCGGGCGGACGCGGAAAACGTGCCGCTCACGATCTTGCCGGGCATGAGCTTTGTCGAGCCGCTTTGCGCGCGTCTCGGCGTCGATCCGGTGGAAGGGCTTTTGATCATGGACGCCCGGGAGCTGGATCGGCTGCCGATGGACTGGCCGACGGGACTGATCGTCACTCAGGTCTACAACGCCGCGACGGCGTCCGAGGCAAAACTCGCGCTGATGGAGCTTTTGCCGGACGAATACGAGATTGTCGTCGCACAGCGCGTCGGGCTGCCCGACGAAAAGATTTTGCGCGTGCCGCTCTATATGCTCGACCGCCAGACGGGCATAGACCATCTGACGAGCGTTTTCGTGCCGCCGCTTCCGCGCGCGGAACGGTTCGACTTTTCGCCGCTCACCGACGTCATGCGGCAGCTTCGCGAGCCGGGCGGCTGTCCGTGGGACCGCGAGCAGACGCCGGAAAGTCTCAGGAAGCATATTCTCGAAGAAGCGTATGAAGTCGTCGAAGCCATCGACCTGAAGGACGAGCATTTGCTGGCGGAGGAGCTGGGCGACCTGTTGCTCCAAATCGTTTTTCAGGCGCGCATCGCCGAGGAGGCGGGGCGGTTTTCCATGCAGGACGTGGTGGACGGCATCACGGAAAAACTGGTGCGCCGTCACCCGCACATTTTCGGCGACGTGCAGGCTTCCGACGCGGCGGCCGTGCTCAAGAATTGGGAAGCCATCAAGCGGATGGAAAAGCCCGAGCGCAAATCGCGGCTCGACGGCGTGCCGAAAGAACTGCCCGCGCTCTCGGCGGCGGCGAAGCTCCAGGGCAAGGCGGCGGACGCTGGCTTTGACTGGGACGAGATTGCGCCGGTAATCGAAAAATGCCGCGAGGAATGGCGGGAACTGCTTGCGGCTGCGGAGGAAAAGGACGCCGCGCACGTCGAAGAGGAACTGGGGGATTTGCTGTTCGCGGTGGTGAACCTTTCGCGCTTCCTGAAAGTGAACGCCGAGCTGGCGCTGCTCGCGGCGAATCGAAAATTCCGGCGGCGTTTTCAGCACGTCGAGGACAGAGTCGAAGAAGCGGGCGGCGACTGGAAAAAATATACGCTGGACGAGCTCGACGCGTTTTGGGAGGAAGCAAAACGAGCGGAACGTATTAATAATCCGTGACTTTTTGCCTAATTGTGAAAAAAACTAATATTTTTTTCCGGAAAAAAGAGGATTTTCAAAAGGGACAGCGAAATATGTTCGTCGGAAAGCCCTTATATTTCTTAATTTTAAGGAGGATGTTCGCATGAATAAAGCAGAATTGGTCGGGAAAGTCGCTGAAAAAGCAGGGTTGACGAAGAAGGACGCGGAGAAGGCTCTGAACGCTTTCGTCGCGAGCGTGCAGGAAGCTCTCGTTAAGAAGGACAAAGTCCAGCTGATCGGCTTCGGCACCTTCGAGGTCAAGGAGCGCGCTGCGCGCACTGGCCGTAACCCGCAGACTGGCGCTGCGATCAAGATTGCGGCTTCGAAGGCTCCGGTCTTCAAAGTTGGTAAGGCTCTGAAGGACGCTGTCAACAAGAAGAAGAAATAAGATACCGAACGGACAACAAAGAGGCTGTCGACGAATTCGTCGACAGCCTCTTTTCGTATGCCTGCGCGGGATAATATAGAAGGGAAGATTTGCATTGTCGATTCTTGAGCCTCCTTCGATATGCTTGACACTTGGAATTGAAGGGCTTCGGCGGCTCGGGGCTGTTGCAGGAAGATGGCTTCTTCTTGCAACAGCCTATTTTGTCATCGGGGATTTTTCTGTCAATCCGTGAAACCCTTGTCATATATATGATTTCTTCGGGTCTGTTTTTTCAGCGAAAAAAATCTTAGTAAAAAATTTTGACTCCGAAATTTTTTTAGGGAAGAAACGAAGTTGGAGAAGTTCCTTGTAAATCAACGGTTCATAGCTGGCGCGAAAAATTTTTGCTCAGACGGAATCGGGGAAGTTGTCAGAAAAATGAACTATCTGGCAGCAGTCCCTTTGCATGGGAGTGGCGGTTGATTCTCTCTTTTTCGTGCGAATGGAAACGGATTGACGACGCTGTAATCTCGCGTTATGATGAGAAACGCAGGATGAACATTGATTATTATACGATGCTATGGAGAGATAGACGATGGACGAAATGAAAGACAAGGGCGTTTTGGTCACGGGCGGCACGTCGGGGATCGGACTCGAAGCCGCGCGTATGTTTCTCGCGGAGGGTGCGCGCGTCGTTGTTGCGGGACGTGATGAAGCGCGGGGAGAGGCGGCGCTTCGTGCGCTGGACGACGAGCGGGCGTTTTTTTTCTCCGCTGACGTGCGGAACGCGGCGGATTGCGAGTCGCTCGTGCGCAGAGCAAAGGACGCGCTGGGCCGTCTCGACGCTCTCGTATGCTCTGCGGGCGTCTATCGGGAGGAATCGGCGGAAGCGCTGACAGAGGAGTCTTATGCCGAGGTCATGGATACGAACGTCAAGGGCACGATGTTCATGGCGCGCGCGGCGCTTCCTTATCTGCGCGAGACGAAGGGGAATATCGTCAACGTGGCTTCGGACGCCGGACTTCACGGCAATTATCTTTGCAGCCTGTACTGCGCGTCGAAAGGCGCGGTCGTGCTCTATACGCGGGCGCTGGCGCTGGAGACGGCGAGCTTCGGCGTGCGCGTGAACTGTGTTGCGCCGGGGGATATCCTGACGCCGCTGACGGAGGTACAGCTAAAAAAAGCGCCGTCGCGCGAGGAAGGTCTTTCCGCGATGGCGTCCATTTATCCGCTGGGACGGATAGGGACGGCGGAGGAGGCTGCATCCGTCGTTTATTTTCTGGCGTCGCCGCGCGCCTCTTTCGTGACGGGCGCGTGCTGGAGCGTGGACGGAGGCCTCACTGCGTAACCTTTTCCGTCGATTGCCATACCGCCGGCGATTGTGATAGAATAGTTAGATAGGAGGATAGCCGATGACGGAGAAGCATTTCCTGATTATCGCGGCTTCCATCGGCTCCGGTCATATCAAAGCGGCGGAGGCGGTGGCCGACGCGCTGAAAACAGAATACCCTGACGCGAAGATTTATACGGAAGATTTCACGATGTGGCGCGTTTCATGGGCGACGGCTTTCATGAAAGCGTGCTATCTTTTTATGCTGCGCTTCATCCCGAATCTGTACGAATTGATGTATCGCTTTACCGGCGGCCGGTCGGGCGGGCTTTCGGTGCAGAGCCTGATTTCCGCGTTTACGGCCCGCGACGTGGCGGCGCTCGTCAAAAAATACAGGCCCGAGGCGATCATCTGCACGCATCCGTTTCCGGCAGGGGCGGCCTCGTGGCGGAAAAAACGCCACCCCGAAGAATTCTTGTACGCGACGGTCATCACCGATTATTCCGTGCATCAGATGTGGATATATCCGAACGTGGACTGCTATTTCGTCGCGCGGGAGGAAATGAAGACGGATTTGATCGCGGCGGGGCTTCCGCCGGAGAAGGTGTTCGTGACGGGGATTCCCGTCACGTCGAAGTTTCGTCAGCGCGAGGACGGCGACGCGATCCTGGAGAGCCTCGGGCTGTCGGGCGAGCGGCGGACGGTGCTTCTGATGGGCGGCGGTCTCGGGATCGGCGGCCTTGACGCGGCGCTCCGTGCGCTGGACGAGGTGACGGAACCTACACAGATCCTCGTGGTCGCGGGCAAGAACGAGGAACTCCGCCTGCGCGTGGAAAAGCTGGCGCAGTCGTCGCATCATACGATCCTCGTCTGGGGCTATTCCCAGCGCGTGCGCGAATTCATGGCGGTGTCGGACTTCATCATCACGAAGCCGGGCGCGCTGACCATCAGCGAGGCGCTTGCCGCCGAGCTGCCGATGCTGCTGCACGATCCGATTCCCGGGCCGGAGACGGAAAACGCCGTCTATATCGCGCGGCACGGCGCGGCGGTCTGGGCGAACTCTGAGGAAAAGCTGGAGCAGGCGATTCACGAATTGCTTTCGTCGCTGCAGCGGCTCGAAGAAATGCGGGCCAAAGCGCATGAACTGAAAAAACCGTATGCGGCGCGCGATATCGCGGCGTATTTTACAGAAGAATTCGAGCGGTTTCGCGACCAAAAGAAGATCAGCGGCGCGACAAGCGTGAAATGAATTCGGCGTGAAAAAATTTCGCGAAGGAAGAGAAAGACGGCAGGGATTTTTTTTCGCGTCGCGAATATAATACAGATGACAAGATTTTTCCGCTGAACTATTTTAGAAAGATACGTTTAGGTGAGAATATGACGTTGAGGAAGCTGGAAAAACGGGACAATGGCGAGTTCGCCTGCCCTATGTGCGGTAAGCCTCTCCGCTTTAAGGAAGGGGAAGCCGTTTCGGTAGTGGACGGCCAGCTTGACATGGACAATTATAAACCGCGCTACATCTGCGACGCGTGCAAGGTTTTCTTTCGCGCGGTGCTGACGACGGATTATTACGACGTTTTCCCGCTGGACGAGAGTTCGCCGCTCGCGACGGAAATGAAGAGCGAGGCCGCGCCTCCTCCTCTGCCGAAAGAGCCGGAGAAGCCGCCGGGCAAAGGCCCAATCGCTTTGCCCAAGGAGCCGACGGGGAAAGAGACTTGTCCGGTCTGCGGCCATCCGTTTCGTTTTGTCGAGGGCGGCGCGGTGCGCGTCGTGGACGGCAAGCTGGATATGGAAAACATCAAGCCGAAGTACGAGTGCGATACTTGCGGCGTGTTTTACCGCGAGGTTTTGTCCTCCGGATTTTATCTGCCGTATCCTCAGCAGGAGGAGGACAGGGTCGTCGAATCCGCTGCGACGACGGCGGGGGACTCCGAAGCCGCTGCGCCTCCGGCGGCGGCGGGCAAAGGTCCGATCGCGCTGCCGAAGGAGCCGAAAGGCAACGAGACGTGTCCGACTTGCGGCCATCGCTTCCGTTTCGTAGAAGGCGGCGCGGTGCGCGTCGTGGACGGCAAGCTGGACATGGAGAACATCAAGCCGAAGTACGAGTGCGACACTTGCGGCGTGTTTTACCGCGAGGTTTTGACGTCGGGATTCTATCTGCCGTATCCGCAGCAGGAGGAGGACAAGATTTCTCCGCACGAAGAGCCCGCCAAGCCGAAGGTCCTTTCCACGGGCGATCTTGCGCCGATGATGCTCAAGCGCGACGAAAACGGTCAATGTCCGTGTCCGCGCTGCGGAGAGATGATGGACTACGTCGAGGGCGAGGCAGTCCATCTCGTGGATGGGAAAGCGGACATGGAGGACGTCTGGGATCGGTTCCACTGCAAGTCCTGCAATTCGACTTTCCGGCGGATCGTCAATACCGATTATTTCCAGTTTGCGGAAAAATAAATCGAAAATCTTGGAGGAATTTTCGATTTTTTCTTGCAAGCAAACGAATTTCTTAGTATTATTGAAATGTGCCGGTTGACGGCGGAACGAATTAAGCAGATGGGGAAAGCGAGGCGAAATGAATGGAGGGAAAGCGTGGCGGCAGTACGCCGAGCATTTTCGCCATTATCGTAGCGATTTGTCTCATCTGGTTTGGCTATACGTTTTGTACGCAGCAAGCGCATCTGAACGAGGTCGCGGACGACCGTGCGGTGGCGATCACGCGGCTCGAGGAGGCGCGCGCGCGTAACGAAGCGTTGAAAGAGGAGCGCGCCGGGCTGGAGAAGCCCGAGTACATCGAGAAAGTCGCGCGCGAGGAGCTTGGCATGACGAAGAACGGCGAGATGCCGTACATCGCGCCTGCGAAATGACGGCGGATTCGCCGTATCGCTTCCTTGACAGGGATAAAACGGCGAGAGTATAATGAAACAAAATTTTATAATATTTAGGGAGGAACGGGTTTTGTCAATTGAAGTTGGCGGCGTGGTGGAAGGTACGGTTACCGGCATCACGAAGTTTGGCGCGTTTGTCGATCTGGCGGACGGAAAGGTGGGACTGGTCCATATTTCAGAGGTTGCGGACGTTTATGTGAACGACGTAAAAGATTTTTTGAAGGTGGGGCAGAAAGTCAAGGTCAAGATTCTGAACGTGGACGACCACGGCAAGATTGGCCTCTCGATTAAGCGTTTGCAGCCGAAAAAGCCGGAGGCGGCTCCCGCCGGAGCGCCCGCACAGCCGTTTCAGCGCCCGCAGCGCCGTCCCATCGGAAATGATTTTCGCGGCGGCAAGCCGGCAGGGAGGTTTCCGTCGGGTCCCGTTTCTTTCGAGGATAAACTGTCCAAGTTTTTGAAGGACAGCGACGAGCGGCTGACCGATCTCCGCAGGAAAACGGATTCCAAGCGCGGAGGCCGCGGCTCCAGACGTTCGGGTTGAGATCAAAAGAAGCAAAGCACTCTGCAAAGGGTGCTTTTTTCTGATTGTGAGAGGAATGACGATGGAGCTGGAAAGACGCGTCGAGGCCTTCGTGCGGCGGCGTCAGATTTTTTCGCCGGGCAGCCGCATCGTCGTCGCCTGCTCGGGAGGACCGGATTCTCTGACATTGGCCTCGGTGCTTTTGGCAATGCGGGAAAAATGGGGGCTGGAACTTCGGATTGCGCATTTCGAGCACGGCATACGCGGCGAGGCCTCCGAGGCGGACGCGGCGTTTGTGCGCGATTTTGCGGAGGCGCACGGCGTTCCGTGCAGCGTCGTTCATGAAGACGTTCCCGCGTTTGCGGGCCGTGCGCGGCTTTCGCTGGAAACGGCGGCGCGGGAGCGCAGATACGCGTTCCTGGAAAAAACGGCGCGGGAAATGGGCGAGGGCGCTCTGATCGCGACCGGTCACCATGCGGGCGACCAAGCGGAAACGGTGATCATGCACCTTTTGCGCGGCAGCGGCGTCGACGGCCTCGCGGGCGTCCGTCCGCGCGCAGGCACGAGAATTCGTCCGCTGCTCTGCGTTACGCGTGCGGAGATCGAGGCGTATTGCCGGGAAAAAGGATTGACGCCGAGGACGGACGAAACGAACTTTTTGCCCGACGCGGCGCGCAATCGGGTACGGCTGGAAGTTTTGCCTGCGCTTCGCCGATACAGTCCGGCGGCGGACGAGGCGCTTTGCCGTCTGGCCGAGGCCGAGGCGGAGATCGTCGATTTTTTGCAGGAAGCGGCGGGCGCGGTCTGGGACGAGGCGGCGACGGAACGGGATGGAGAATGGCATATTCGGCGGGATATTTACCGCAGGCAGCCGGCTGCCGTCCGAAAGGCGCTCCTGCGCCGCTGGGCGGAAAAAGCGGGACTTCGCCAGTCGCTCTTTTTTCCCCAGTACGAGGCGATGGACGCGCTTTTTTGCGGCGGCGGGACGGGCAAGCGGCTGACGCTTCCCGACGGATTCTTCGCCGAGTGCAGATACGACGCGGTTGTTTTGAAGAGCGGAGAAGAGCGCGCCGCCGACTGGGACGAGACGCCGCTCAAGATATCGGGGGCGACGCGGATCGACGCCATCGGGCTGACGATCATCGCTTCCCCGTGGGAAGACGGAGAAGCGCCGTCCGACGCAATGCTCGCCGTCGCCGACGCGGACGCGTTGGCGGAGCCGCTTGTCGTTCGGCCGCGCAGGGATGGAGATTCGTTTTTGCTGGAAAGCGGCGGGCGGCAGAAGGTCAAGTCGCTTCTGATCGACCGAAAGATACCGCGCGCATTTCGGGAGCGCGTGCCGATCTTTACGGCGGGCGGCGAGATATTTTGGATCGGCGGCGTCCGGCGCGCAGCGGTCGCGCTGACGTCTAAGGGAACGCGGCATGCCGTCGCGTTTCGTATGATATGGGACGGGGAAGAGCGAAGCGGAGTCGGAGAATATGGGAAGGGGAGAACCAAAGATGATGACAGATGATTTGCAAAGCGTTCTTTACACGGAAGAGCAGATTGCGAAGCGTGTCGCCGAGCTGGGCGCGGAGATCACGCGGGACTACGAGGGGAAAGACCCGATCGTCATCGGCATTTTGAAAGGCGCGGCTCCGTTTACGACGGATATCATTCGGCAGATCAATACGCCGCTGCAGCTTGATTTCATGATCGTGTCGAGTTATGGGGCGGGCACGCAGTCCAGCGGCACGGTCAAGATTCGCAAGGACGCCGACGCGGATATTCAGGGCCGTCATGTGATCATCTGCGAAGATATCATCGATTCCGGCATTACGATGAGCAATCTTTTTGAACTGCTCAAGACGAGGAAGCCGGCCAGCCTGAAGCTCTGTGCGCTTCTGTCGAAGCTTGCGCGGCGGGAAGTCGATGTGAAGATCGATTACTGCGGCTGGGAGGTGCCGGACGAGTTCCTTGTCGGCTATGGGCTCGATTACGCGGAGCGATACAGGAACCTTCCCTGCATCGGAATCCTGAAGCCGGAGATTTATTCCTGATTGTGTGAATTTCCTATTAATGATATAATATAAAGACCGTTATCAAGTACGTTTTTTGCGTCGAATTTTCCCCAAACGGGGAAGGGGGACAAGATCGTTGAACCGATTTATGCGAAATATAGGTTTTTACCTGCTGATCATCTTTATCGCCATCACGTTTATTGACTATTTCTCCGTCAAGACCACGACGAAGCAGGAAATGGGCTACTCCGCGTTCCTGCAGCAAGTGGATAAGGGCGAGGTGGCGAAGGTCACGCTGATGAACAACGTCATCGAGGGCGTGCTGACGGACGGGACGGAGTTCGTGACGGTGACGCCGGACGCGCCGAACGACGACGCGACGCTTCTGCAGAGATTGCAGGACAAGAAGGTCGAGATTCGCGCGAAGAATCCGCCGGAGCCTCCGTGGTGGACGGCGATCCTCTCGTCGGTACTGCCGATCCTCTTGCTCGTCGGCGTTTGGTTCTTTGTCATGCAGCAGACGCAGGGCGGCGGCGGACGTATGATGTCCTTCGGGCGCAGCCATGCGCGCATGAGCACCGGGGATAAAGTCAAAGTGAATTTCGACGACGTCGCGGGCGCGGACGAGGCGAAACAGGAACTGGAAGAAGTCGTCGAGTTCCTGCGTCAGCCGAAAAAATTCAACGACCTCGGCGCGCGCATTCCGAAAGGCGTGCTGCTCTTCGGTCCTCCGGGCACGGGCAAGACGCTGCTCGCGCGTGCCGTTGCAGGAGAGGCGGGCGTGCCGTTCTTCAGTATCAGCGGCTCCGACTTCGTCGAGATGTTCGTCGGTGTCGGCGCGTCGCGTGTGCGCGACCTTTTTGAGCAGGCAAAGCGCAACGCGCATTGTATC
>JAFZRW010000168.1 GCA_017619685.1 Schwartzia sp. (in: firmicutes) | reverse complement strand
GGTCGGCCTTCGCGGCGGAGAGTCAAGTCCTGACAGTCTCGAAATGCACACTTATGGTATTCATGACGGTCAGGACGCTATCGCCGTCGTCAGTCTCGAGGTTCCGGCGGGCAGCTTGCAGGATCGCGGGAGCCGCTGCCTTGTAGACACGGCGCGCATGATTTTGCAAAACTCGCGCAGCGCGCTCGATCCGGAGGCATATCGTGAGATTTCGCCGCGGGACGGCATCCTGATTGCCGACGCTTACGAGCGAATCATTTATGCGAACGCCGCCGCCCATCATATTTTCCGTGTGCTCGGCGTCGGATCGCTCCTCGGAGTGCGGCTCGACGCGCCGGAGCTTTGCCGTCATATCACGCGGGAAACGGTGAAGCCGGAACGTCCGACGGAAAAAGAACTCGAGGCGGGCGGTCTTGTGCTCTTGCGGCGTGACTTGCCAATCTTCGCGGGCGGCCAGCTCTTGCGCCGCGTCGTGGTCGTGGAGGATGTGACCGCGCTCCGCCAAAAGGAAAAGGAACTTTCCGTGCAGGAAGCGATCATCCGCGAAATCCATCACCGGGTAAAGAACAATCTGCAGACCATCGCGAGCCTTTTGCGGATGCAGGCGCGCCGCTCCAACGAGGCGGCGGTCAAGGACGCGCTGGCGGAGAGCGTGAACCGCATCCTGGGCATCGCCGCGCTGCATAAGCTCTTGTCCCGGCAAGGGACGCAGCCGGTGAATCTCCACGATCTGGCGGCGGAAATTTTGGATTTGCTCGCCGCCTCCGCGTTGCCGCCGGAGTTCCGATTGGAGCGGCGGTTCACCGGCGATACGTTCCTGTTGCCGTCAAGTCGCTGCACAAGTCTTGCGCTGGTCGTCAACGAGCTTTTGCTGAACTCGATCGAGCACGCTTTTGCCGGACGCGATTCCGGCTTGATAGGTTTCGATATAAAGGTCGGGGAGGACGAGACGACGCTGACGCTCTCCGACGACGGCGTCGGGCTGCCGGAGGATTTTGCGCCGGAAAAGGCGAAATCCCTCGGCCTTCATATCGTGCAGACGATGGTGGAGGACGACCTCGGCGGCCGGATACAGTTTATCAATGACAACGGAACACGAGTGGAAATTGCGCTGCCACGAAAAGAACGGGAGGGATCGCTATGAAACCGTTGAAGATCGTGATTGCCGACGACGAAGCCGTCATCCGCATGGATCTGAAAGAAATTTTGGAGGAAGCGGGCCATGAGGTCGTCGGGGAAACGGCGAACGGCCGCCGCGCCGTCGCTATCGTGCGGGACACGCGCCCCGACCTTGTCATCCTGGACGTCAAGATGCCGGACATGGACGGTATCGAAGCGGCGCGCATGATCGACGCCGACCACCTCGCGCCGGTGCTGCTCCTGACCGCTTTCGACGACGCGGAGCTGATCAGCCGCGCGACGGACGCGGGCGTGCTGGCCTATCTTGTCAAGCCTGTCGAGGAAAAGAATTTGTTCCCGGCAATGGAGATCGCGCTTTCCCGCTGGCAGGAAATGGAGTCGCTGGAGGAAGAACTCTCGGCGATGCGCGACTCATTGGAGACGCGAAAGCTCCTCGACCGTGCGAAGGGAATCCTGATGCAGGCGCACAATATCAGCGAAGCTGAGGCGTATCGACGGATGCAGCGATACAGCATGGAGAAGCGCCGCTCGCTGAAAGACATCGCCGCCGCCGTGGTGCAGGCAGGCACGAAAAAAAGACGGTAATCAAAATAACCCCGCCGGGAAACCTTTCGACGGGGTTATTTTGCGCGTTTTTCGCGGCGCGGAGGCTGGCGGCAGATAAAAATCAGTTTAATTTGCAGGAAACTTTCTGTTTCATGTCGAATAATTTTAAAGTTAAATGTTTCCATTTTTAGGGAAGAACGGTGATGAGAAGAATGCTTCGGCTTGACTGGCGTGCACCAAGCATTGGTCGAATAGAAGATAATTCTTTGGGCAGCGATACGTCTCATGTCAATCTGTATCTGCTGCGGGATAAATTTCATATAGAGGTCGCGGAACAAGACGGGATCTTTTTTCGCCGCTATGCGGGGGAAAGCGTAAGTGCGCAGGGGTATGGTTTTCCGCTTTCGGCGAAGTCGTTCGATGTGGGAAAAGCTGTTGCGGCGCTTCGTTGCGATGCAAGGGAACGGGGCGAGGCGCTTCGTTTTTGCGCGTGCGATGAAAGACAGCGGAAAGCTGTGGACGAAGTATGCGCGATTCATTGGAAGTCCTGCGCCGGAGACAGCGATTACATTTACAAGCGTGAAAGTCTGGCCAAGCTCTCCGGCCGGAAATTGCACCGCAAAAAGAATCATGTCAATCATTTTTGGAGGTTGTATCCAGAGGCGGCGTATTTTCCTCTGACGACGGAGCGGCTGCCGGACGCGCTCCGGGTTGCCAAACAATGGATGAACGAGCATCAGGATGTGGAAACGGCCGCACAGGAAGAATGGTCTTCTATTCAGGAAGTAGCGGCGCATTGGGAGCAGCTGGGAATGATGGGGGGCGTTTTGTATGCAGGCGGCGAGCCCGTCGCGATGACGATGGCGTCCGTGTTGTCTTCCCAGTGCATTGACGTTCATTTTGAAAAAGCGACGGGTGTTTTCGCGGCGGACGGCGCTTTTTCCGTTGTCAATCAATGCTTCGCCGCGTCGGAGGAGGCAAGCGCGTATATCTATATCAACAGGGAAGAGGATTTGGGAATAGAGGGGCTGCAGAAAGCCAAGGAGTCGTATCAGCCCTGCCTGAAACTGGAGAAGTATTACGGAAGCGTATAATTAAGCGGGACTTTGGAAAATATCCAAAGTCCCGCTCAATCATGGTGTATTTTGTATCAGTCCTGCGACAAGGCCAGGATCTGGTCGCGGATTTCTTTGATGGGCCGGTACATGGAGACGTAGTCCGCCGATTTCCGCGCGCGCAAAAGCTCGGTCATTTCCGCCAACGGGTCGTAGATGGGCGCGAGGGCGAGGTTCCCGATGACGCCTTTCAGCGCGTGCGCGGCCTCGAACGCAGTATCCATGTCGTTCTCGTCCAGCGCTTTGCCGAGCGTCTCGAAGTATTCGTTGGAGATGGCCATCGAGATCATCTTGAAGAAGAAGATTTCGTTGTTCATGCACCGCGTCAGCCCTTCTTTCGGATCGATCCCGAGTTCTTCCAGTTTTTTGAGCGTCAACATAGATGGTATCCTCCTTGCGCCGTTTTTGTGGAAAATTTATGCTTGCCAGTTTTTGATTCCGTGTTACAATGGGAAAACAAGAGGCTGTACTTTCCTGAGAAGGTGCTGTAGATATGAAAAAAATCCTGATTGTCGACGATATGATTGTCTCTTTGATGATGACAGAGAATATGCTCTGTGGTCATTATATCACGTTCTGTGCTTCTTCGGGAAGTGAAGCGATGGAAATTTATCGGCGCGAGCGTCCCGACATGGTGCTGTCCGATCTTCGCATGCCGGGCATGAGCGGCTATGAGCTTCAGCAAATGCTGCAAAAGGAAATGAAGAGGACGATTCCCTTCATGTTCATGACGGCAGATCCGAATGAAGACGCCGAGACCCGAGGGTTTGAGAACGGCGCGATGGATTTTATCCGAAAGCCGTTCCGGCCCGACGTGCTCCTCCGGCGCGTCGGCAATATCCTGCAGACGGTGGACCAGATTGAAGGGCTCAAACGCCACGCGAGCACGGATTCTTTGACGGGACTTCTCAATAAGTCGTCCGCGGCGGAAGAATTGAAGGTCGTTTGTACACAAGCGCGCGGCGCGCTTTTGATGATCGATCTCGACAGCTTTAAGCCGGTCAACGATATTTACGGACATTTCATGGGCGACAGGGTGCTGATATGTTTCGCGGATATCCTGCGCACGACGATGAGACCGGACGACGTGTTGGGGCGCGTCGGCGGAGACGAGTTCATCGCTTTTTGTCATGGAATGCAAAACGAGGAAGGCGTTGCGAATAAGACGGCGCTGATCAATGAGCGCATCTTGACGGCGGCGAAGGATTTGATGGGCGAGGACATGTCGATCCCGATCGGTGCGTCCGTTGGCTGCGTCTTTGTACCGCAGGGCGGCGTCGATTTCTCGTCGCTGGCGAAAAAAGCGGATAAGGCGCTCTATACAGTAAAACAAAACGGCAAGCATGGATACGCGATATTCAGCGAAGCGCAGATGCAGGAGGAGGACAGCGAGGCGGCGACTTTGTCGAACGTGGAAAAGATCCTCGGCGAGCGCAGTCCCGGCAAAGGCGCGTTGAAGCTTCCTTTCGAGGAGTTTCGCGCGGTGTACCGTTTCTTGCGGCGCACGATGGACGTTTTCGGCAAGCCGGCGTCGATGCTCCGTTTTTCGTTGCCGAAAGGCACGCCGTCGGAAACGGAAGACGATTTTCTCGCGTTTTTGTGCTCGACGCTGCGCGAGGGCGACGTGGTTACGAAACACGGCGGCCAGTTCCTCGCGCTTCTGGTGAATACGGATTCCTCGCAACTTTCCAGCGCCGTCAATCGCATCCGGCAGAATTGGGCGTCGGCGAGGGAAGAAACGGACGTCGAGATCGAGGCCGAATGGACGGTTATGAGCGAATAGGATATACATGCAGAATATATGGATTCGGGAGGCATCGTCGTGGAGCAGGGAAATTATCGGTTTGTAATTGTGACGGGCATGTCGGGCGGCGGAAAGACGCAGGCGTGCCGTTATCTGGAAGATCTCGGCTTTTTTTGCGTGGACAATCTGCCGCCGGTGTTCATTCCGAAATTTGCGGAACTTTGCGCGCAGTCGGGCGGACACATCGCGAAAGTGGTGCTCGTAGTCGATACGAGAAGCCGCGAATTTTTTGATACGTTCCTGCATGTGCTGGAGGAGATGGAGCGCGACGGCGTGCGCTATGAAATGCTTTTCATGGACGCGTCGGACGACGCGATTATCCGGCGTTACAAAGAGACGCGCCGTCGCCATCCGATGGCGCCGGGGGCGCGGCTTTCCGACGGCATCGCGAAGGAGCGCGCGCAGCTTTCGCGTATCCGTGAGAAGGCGACGTATATCATCGACACGTCGGATCTCAAGAAGACGGCGTTGAAATCTAAGATTATCCGTTTATTCGGCGCGTCGGACGGGGAGAAGTTCAATGTCAACGTGCTTTCCTTCGGCTTCAAGTTCGGCCTTCCGATGGACGCCGATCTTGTGCTGGACGTGCGCTTTTTGCCGAACCCGTTTTACGAGGAGGATCTCAAGCACAAGAGCGGCATGGTGCCGGAGGTGGGCGCGTTTATCGAGAAGTCGCGCGTGACGAAATCCTTTGAGAAAAAGCTTGACGATATGCTCGCGTTCTTGATTCCGCAATACATCAAAGAAGGAAAGAGCCAGCTCGTGATCGCGGTGGGCTGCACGGGCGGCATGCATCGCTCCGTCTTCGTCGCGAAGCACATTTTCGAGTTGATGACGAAGCTCGGCCATCAGGCGACGCTCGAGCATCGGGACTTGATGAAGAACGACGTGCGGGAGCACATGCCGCAGGAGGTTTGAGGCGGAATGCATTGGCATTTGCTGAAGTGGCTGTACCCGGGCATGAAGTTCAAGCGCTGGCTGCTGCTTTTCGCGGCGGGCGTTTTTCTCGTCAGTCTGGGTCTGGCCCTTGTTTTCAACTATAAATATCTCGATCAGCTTGAAGAAGCGATTTTCCGCTTCGTCTATATGTGGCGCGGTTCGTACGACTATACGGCGACGGCGCTCGTCGGGGCGCTCGTGGTGCTCGTGGGACTTGCGATCATGCTCGTGGCGACGCGATTCGTCATTCGTTCCCTGATTCTCGTGCTGCTGCCGGAAAACTCCGGTAATCTCGTCGATATGATCTACGAGAAACGCAAGCTCGGCCGCGGGCCGTCCATTGCGGTCATCGGCGGCGGTCATGGACTTTCGGTGCTGCTTCGCGGCATAAAAGAGGCGACGAGCAACGTGACGGCTATCGTGACGGTGGCGGACGACGGCGGCTCGTCGGGGCGGCTGCGAGAGGAACTCGGCATCATTCCGCCGGGCGACCTTCGAAATTGTCTTGTGGCGCTGGCGGATACGGAGCCTTTGATGGAAAAACTGTTCCAGTATCGTTTTCGGGGCGAAAGCGCGCTGGCGGGCCACAGCTTCGGCAATCTTTTTATCGCGGCGATGCACGAGGTCACGGGCGATATGGAAACGGCGCTGGTGGAGGCGTCGAAAGTTCTCGCAGTCAAAGGACGCGTGCTTCCGTCGAGTCAGGAGCATGTACGGCTCGACGCGGTGATGGAGGACGGTACGGTTGTCGAGGGCGAGTCGCACATTCCGGAGGCGAAGAAGCGTATCCGCCGCGTGCGTCTCTATCCCGAGCAGGCGCGTCCCGTGGGAGCGGCGTTGGAGGCGATTCGGACGGCGGACGCGGTCATCCTGGGACCGGGAAGTCTCTATACGAGCATCTTGCCGAATCTTCTCGTGGACGGTGTCGCGGAGACGCTTCGCCGCAGCCGCGCGGTCAAGATTTATATCTGCAACGTGATGACGCAGCCGGGGGAGACGGACGACTATACGGCGTCCATGCACGTCAAGGCGATTTTGGAGCACGTAGGCAAGGGCGTCGTCGATTACGTGCTGGTCAATTCCGGCCCGATTTCGGAAAAAATGTTGGCGGATTACGCGGCGAAAGGCTCGTATCCGGTCGAGGTTGATCGCGAGGCGCTACATCGGCTCGGCGTCGGCTTCGTGCAGGCGGACATCATGAGCGCGGAAGACGCCGGTCATCACGATCCGGAGAAGCTCCGCGAGGCGGTCATGAAGATGGTCTATGGGCTGACAGGATAAAACAGATATGGTTTGGGGGGCGGGGATATGCCTTCTTTTTCCGGCGATGTGAAAAATGAGCTGGCTCGATTGCCGCTTCAAAGGGATTGCTGTGAGCGGGCGGAGCTGGCCGGCCTTTTGCGCATGGGCGCGTCGTTGACGCTGGGCGCCGGCCGCGCGCTGGGAATTACGTTTGTGACGGAGCACGCGGCGGTGGCGCGGCGTGCGCTCGTGCTTTTGAAGCAGGCGGGCGCGGTGCGGACGGAGATCATGGTGCGCCGGTCGCGGCGGCTGGGAAAAACGAATACGTACGCCGTACGCGTGATGCCGGGCGAAGCGGTGGGCGCTTTGCTCGCCGAGCTCGGGCTTTCGCCCGCGGAATTCGCGGCGGGCACGCAAAAATCATTGCTTCGTCGGAAATGCTGCCGAGCATCGTACCTTCGCGGCGCGTTCCTGGCGGGAGGCAGCGTCAGCCGTCCCGAGGCGTCCTGCCATTTGGAGTATGTGACGACGAACGTTAGATTTGCGGAGTTATTGCAGACGCTTTTGCGTCGGTTCGGTTTTCCTGCGGGATTGACCGGACGCAAAGAAGACTATGTCGTCTATCTGAAAGAGGGCGACGCGATTCTCGATTTTCTCGCGATGGCGGGAGCGGAGGAGGCGGCGACGGCTTTTGAGGCCGCGCGAAACGTTAAGGAAGTCCGCAATCAGGTCAATCGCCTTGTGAACTGTGAAACGGCGAATCTCAGCAAGACGGCGGAGGCGGCGGCGCGGCAAGTCGAGGCGATACGAGAACTTGTTTCGTCGGGGGGGCTTTCGACGCTGGTGCCGGGCCTCAAAGCGACGGCGGAGGCGAGGCTTGCGCATCCTGAGGCGTCTCTCGCCGAACTCGGCGCGGTTCTCGGCGTCGGGCGTTCCGGCGTCAATCATCGACTGCGGCGCTTGATGAAGCTGGCGAGCGAAAACGAGGCAAAACGAGCGAGCGTCTGATACGCTTGCGAATATAGATATTGAATGAAGGGAGGCCCCGGGCTTGAGCAAAATTTATGTAGCGGGCTACGGACGGTCGGAGACTTATCAAAAAACAGGACATGGGTGGATTGCACGCGGTTTTTTTACGCTGATATTCCTGCTGTTGCTCTTGGGCGGTGCATTGGCAGCGATGGTGGAGATGTATCCGCCGCAGGGCACGTTGATTTTGGAATATCATAAAGTCAACGACCGTACGCGGGACGACTACACGGTGACGCCGGCGGAATTCGCGGCGCAGATGGACGCGCTCAAGGAGGATGGCTATACGGCGATCTCCGTGCTCGATTTTCTGCGCGCGAAAAAAGGCAAGCAGGAGCTTCCGGAAAAGCCCGTTATCGTGACTTTTGACGACGGGTACAGCGACAATTATACGGAGGCGTTGCCGATCCTGGAGAAGCGAGGCATGAAAGCAACGGTGTTCATGGTGACGAACGACATCGGACTGCCGGGCTATCTGACATGGGATCAGCTTCATGAGATGGAAAAGCGCGGCATCGAGCTGGGAAGCCATACCGCGAACCATTTGCCGCTGACGAACATGACGGTCGCCGAGGCGCAGGACGAGGCTAAAAAATCAAAGCTGCAAATGGAATGGAAAGGGCTCAAGACGATATTCGTCCTTTCGTATCCGAACGGAAAGTATGACAAGTTCCTGCCGGGAATCCTGAAAAAAGAAGAATATCTCGCGGCGGTCACGGGCGATCCGGGGCTCAATACGTTCCAGACCGACCCGTATCGGCTGCTTCGGACGAATATTCCGCCGTCTTATTTCGGCATTCGAGAATTCCGGCTGCGGATATGGAAATCAAAAGCGATGGCGCTGCTCGGCCTGTGGCAGAACGTGGGCGAAATGGAAAAATGACGGCGGCGGGAGGACAGACGGCATGAGAGGGAAAAAGATTGCGGCGCTCTTGGCGGCGATGGCTCTTTTCGGCGCGGCGCCCGTCGCATCTGCGCGCCACATGGCGGAAGAATATGTCGATCGGGTGCAGAGGGAACGACAGGAGCGGCTGCAAGAGGAAGCACGCATGCGCAGGATGCAGGAACAGGCGGAATCACGACGTCGCGCGCAGGAAGCACGGAAACCGTACGACGATGAAGAAGACGACGACACGGAAGAGTATGACGATGCGATAGACGAAGACGAGGTCCGCGCCGACGCGCGCGAGGCGGAAGAGGCGGCTCGTCAGGCGGCGGCAGCGAAGGAGATCGAAGAACGCCGACAGGAGGAAGATTTCCGGATAGAGGAAGCGCTCAGCAAAGAGGAGATTCGCCGTCAGGAAGAGGAACGCCGCCAAGCGGAAAAATTGGAAAAGAAGCGTGCGAAAGAGGAAGCGGCGCGGGAGAAAGAGCGTCGGAAAGCGGAGGAGAAAGAACGCCGGAAGGCGGAGAAAGAAGAGCGCGAGCGAGAAAAGCAAGCTGCGAAAGAGAAGGAGCGTGCGGAAAAAGAGGAGCGCCGGGCCGCGGAAGCGGCGGCAGAGCCAAAGGAGGTGGCGAATACGGGCGAGGGCATCTTGGAGAAGTATCTGCGCCGCGCGAGGGAGAAGGTGCAGGGAAGCATTCTTGCGTCGGCGTCCACGCAATCGAGGCTTCACATTGCGAAGGAGCAGCCGATCAAGCGCTTGGAAGTAGAAAGGGTAGATACCGGCGGCACGCTGCTCTTTTCCGACAGTCCGGAATATGTGAAGGCGCCGGGTATTCTCTATACCGACGTGGTCAAAGGAGACGCGCGCGTATTTTATTATCATCTGAACGACACGAAAAAGCCGTACAAAGTCGCCGTCGTTTTGGAGAGCGTGGACGGACAGTACGCCGTCGTGCGCGTCACGCGCCGTGCGGTCGCCGCGCCGAACGAAAATTATTTCGAAGTCGGCAAAGGACTGCAGGAAGCTTATTTCGCCGATAATCAGTCGACGGAGAAAATGTATATCGGCCCCGATGATCGGCGGCTTTTGCTGGACGAAATGGATAAGACCATCGTAAAGCCGGGCGAGCTTATTTCGGGAATGGTGGACTTCTCCGCTTCCGCGCCTGTGCGCGCCAGCGTGCTGTTCTATCCGCCGGGGAAAGATCCGCTCAAATATGTTGCCGAAGCGGACGTATTGCCTGCCGACGAGCATCGCCTGCGCGGCACTTTTGTCGGTATGGACCGCATTATTCGTCTGAAACATTCGTATCGGCCGGACGATGAGCTTGCCTGCATCGTGCTTGCGGACGGCGAGCACGATCCGTATCGGGAAGGTGTGGACGCGACGGACGGGAGCCTCGCTACGAATTATGGAAATTACGGCGTGCTTTACCGCTTGGAACTTCCTGTTCGCGGCAAGACCAGATTCCTGATGAGCCCGATGGGCGGCGTCTATGCGGGGGCCGTTCGTGTGGAATCGGGAAAGAACGGCGCGCGGATTCTTCAGGTGCCGAGCGGCGGCTTGTTCTTCGGTGAACATACCGTCCATCCGCCCTTTGCAAAGGACGGAACGACGACATTGACGACTGCGGCGGACCTCGCTGACCTTGGAGTTTATCCGGCAAAGCCGCGCGCGTTTTTTGAGTTTTCGCCGCCGGGCGCGTCCAATCTTCCGATTATGATGATTTTCGCGCCGGAAGGAACGAAATTATCGGAAGAAACGGGAACGACTTCATGACGCGCTTGCATACGGACGAAAAAAAGGGTACAATAAATACATATCGATATGGAGGAGGAGATACGATGAAGCATATCAAGACGGTGAACAAGCCGACGCTCCAGAGCACGAAGGAAAAGGGCGGATGCGGCGAGTGCCAGGCGTCCTGCCAGTCCGCTTGCAAGACGAGCTGCACGGTGGGCAATCAGACCTGCGAGAGATAAGCGAGAAAAAGAACGGGGATGCCCGAACGGCATCCTCTTTTCTTTGTTTTGGGAGAGAATGACCGAATGAAAGAAAGAATCCATAAATTCGAGCAGGGCGGTAAATATATCCTGCTGGATGTGAACAGCGCCGCAGTGCACTGGATCGACCGCATGATTTACGACATGCTGGACGTGTTCGATGGGACGAACGACGAGGAGACAGTGCGCGCTTTTTCGGATAAATATCCGGAAACGGAGCTTCGCGAGGCGCTTTCGGAGATGCACGAGCTGATGGACGTGAACCAGCTTTTCGCGCCCGATATTGACGTGCCTCCGACCTTCGCGGCAGAGGGCGTCGTGAAATCCATGTGCCTGATGGTGGCCCATGACTGCAACCTGCGATGCGGGTACTGCTTTGCGGGAACGGGCGAGTATGGCGGCAAGCGCGAACTGATGAGCCGCGAGGTCGGCGAGGCGGCGGTGGAGTATATCATCGGGCACAGCAAGAACCGTGTGCATTGCGAGATCGACTTTTTTGGCGGCGAGCCGCTGGTCAATCTCCCCGTGGTGAAACATGTGACCGAATATGTGCGTCGCCGCGAAAAAGAGACGGGCAAGATATTCAAGCTGACGCTGACGACCAACGGCCTCCTGCTGAACGAGGAAGTGCGAAGATGGCTGAATGAGAACCGCGTGAGCCTTGTGCTGTCCCTCGACGGGCGGAAGGAAGTCCACGACCGTATGCGCCCCGACGCGGGAGGAAACGGCACATACGACAGAGTGCTGAAAAACTTCCGTGCGATGGTGGATTCACGGGACGGCAAAGACTATTTCCTGCGCGGCACCTATACGAAGTACAACCTCGATTTCACGGCGGACGTGCTTTCGATGGCGGACGCGGGCTTCGACGTGCTGTCGGTGGAGCCCGTCGTTGCGAAGGACGCGCCGTACGCGATTGAGGAATCCGACTTGCCGAGCGTGTTCGAGGAATACGACCGTCTGACCGAAGCGTATCTTGCGCGCCGCCGCGATGGAAAAGGCTTCTTCTTCTTCCATTTCAATATGGATTTGTCCGGCGGCCCGTGCGTCGCGAAGCGGCTTTCCGGCTGCGGCGCGGGCCATGAATATTATGCCGTGGCGGCGAACGGCGACCTCTATCCGTGCCATCAGTTCGTCGGGCGCGAGGGCTATCGGCTCGGCTC
>JAFZRW010000021.1 GCA_017619685.1 Schwartzia sp. (in: firmicutes) | reverse complement strand
TCATCCTCCCAGCACTTGGCGACAACCTCGCCGTACTTCATGGCATTTTGTTTCTTGTCTGTCATAATACCTACCGTCCTTTCTTGAATTGTTGCTTTTATCATAACGGCTTGCAAAGTTTTCCGCAAGCGTTCATGGTTTTTTTGTCCACTGTGGAAAAAAGATTCCACTGTTTGTTTTCATAATAAGGCGGGAAAAGTTATCAGCAAGTGTGGATAATTTTGTGGAAAACTATGTGTGGAAAATTTCGTAAGGTTCCAAGAACAACCCTGCCAGCTCGAATTTCTTCAATACGAAAAAGACGTTGGCGGGGAAAGCATCCTGTTCGTTCATCAATTCCTCCGCAATGTCGTAGGCAGTTTTGCCTCCTTCCTGGAGTTTCCGGAGCACGTCGTGATAAAGTGTCGGGGAAAGATCGTCCGCACCTTGGAATTTCAATCGGAGCAGGTTCGGGCGGAAGAACTCAACGCCTGCCGCCGTCTCCTCGAAGGAAATGGTTGGGCGGAGATACAGTGGTTGATCTTTGGGGAATTCCGGCGCCATATAGCGGTCGATCATGGAGACGAGGACGCGTTTGAAGTCTGCAAGACTGGAGAAAAATTCCTTCGCGACGAGGATTTCGCCGGTGGGATGAGCTTCCGAGGAACCGCAGGGCGTAATCAACCGCAGGGAGCGTTCCGCCATGTTGACGACGAAGCCGCTGATACAAGCGATAGTGTTGCCGTCTCCCTCCTCCACATGATCCAGGTCGCCCGTCCGCGCACGTCCCGCTTTTGCGAAACGGTTTGCCGGCGCGTCGTTGAACTGAGGCAGGAGCTCCACGCAAAGGAGCTCTTCTATCGTGAAGGTCTCGAAAATTTTGTGCAGTATGTCGAGGCTCAACACTGAAAAGCGGTGGACGCGATGCTCTTTCTTCAGTGCGTCCGCGAGATAGGCGCGGGTGCGTTCCGGCTTTCGCATGGACGCTGCGGAGGTGAGCTGCGGCACTTTGCCGAAGACGTTGAAAAAGTCGTCGGTGAATTTCTCGTAGTCGGGGTTGTCGAGGGGTTCGGAGGCATAGTAGCAGGTGGCTTCGCCCGCTGCGTCGCCGACAATTTCCTTCGCGCAGGCAAGGATTCCCTGCCAAAGCGAAGCGTTTTCTTCGTCGTGGGGGCAGACCTTTTGCAGCCGCGGCGCCATGACGCCGCAAAACGGGCAGCCCACCGAGCAGCCAAGATCCAGCTCGAAGGTCATCGGCACATGGATCAGCGAACGGTTTCTCGGTCCCAGCTCCGTCCAGCAGCGATTGAGCTGGCGGCCGCGCCACGCGCGAAATGCCGGGTGCTTCGGCACGCAGCCTTCCCGTGTCATGCGCTCGCGGTCCGTCACCTTTTCCTTGAGGAACCCCCGGTAACGGCGCACGACCCGAGGCAAATCTTCGGGCGGGAATTTCTGATATTCCAGCGCCGTTTCATGGACGCAGAGGATTTTCACGGAAAGCGGATCGATATGAAGCCCATGGGCGGCGAGCGTCTCCTCCGGCGCGGCGAGAAACGCCTGCTGAAAATCCGGCTCCATCGTCCAAAGCTCCAAAGCCCGCTTGGCTTCTGCCACCTCGCGGATGTATTCTTTATCGTCGCACGCGGGGTTGATGACGTTCTTGATTTCCAAGTCGTTGCCTTTTTTATCTTCACTCTTCACTTTTAACTCTCCACTCTATTTTTTTGCCTTCATGTCCACGGCCAGCGCCAGATACTCATGCCCGATATGCACCATCAGATTTTCCTCGCAGAGCCACGCCAGCCCTTCTTTGATTGTGTTTTCGTCGTACGACTGCGAAAGCTCTTTGACGAGCGGTAATTCCTGCCGCACGGAGCGGCAGGCGCGGTACAGGGCGGCGCAGACGCCGTCCAAATGGTAGACGGCATGCCTTGCGATTTTTCGCATATCGTAGACGTCGACGCTTTTCCCGATATCTTCCATATCGAGTCGCTGGAGGTGCCACCGCTCCTCGATCCATCGGTCGACAATCGTCTGCAGTCTTCGGTAGCCCTCGCCCTTATTCCGCACATTCCAATACAGTCGAAGCTCGTCCTCGTCAATCGGCTCGAAGATGTATGCCGAGCGCTCGATGAATTCCCGGTTCGCGTAGATGAAATCGTAACACCTTGCCGGACGCAGGTGGAGCCCGTACTTTTCTGTGTTTTCCGTGTACTCGCCGTATCGTTGGTACACGATATGGATAAGTTGGTTCGGCGATGGCAGATGCATGACCTTCGGAATCAGTTCCGCCGTTTCGGAGAAATATTCCTCCTTTTCCCCGGGGAAGCCGCAGAGGAGATTCCATGCCACATGCATGTTATATGTGCGACAACTTTTCAGCGTTTCGATCTGCCGGATGGCCCGGCATCCCTTGTTCATGATTTTCAGCATATCGTCCTGCAAGCTCTCCAGCCCCGGCTGGAGCTGGACGAATCCCGCTTCCGAAAGTCCGCGTACATCCGATTCGGTGATGTTCGCCTTGATCTCGGAGAAGAATTTCAGCTTGAGCCCCCGCGCCTTGATCGCGGCGGGCAGTTCCTTCATTTGCGTGTGGCTCAGGATGCTGTCGGTGAATACGCAGATTTTCGCGTCGTGATATTTTTTCGACAGTGTCTCGATCTCGTTGGCGAGACGCTCCGTCGTCTTTTCGCGATAATTCCGCGCAGGGCCGTTCAGCCCGCAGAACGTGCAGGGCTTTTGGCGCCCCCACCAGCAGCCGCGAGAGCCCTCGACCATGAGATGCATATGGTCGTCGTCGGGGAAAAGCGCACGGAAT
>JAFZRW010000167.1 GCA_017619685.1 Schwartzia sp. (in: firmicutes) | reverse complement strand
GTAAGAATTTCTTACTGTGAAATTTTCATGACAAAAACAGACACGGAAAAGTTGCAGACAAGACAAAGGTTTCAAGACTTAACTGAAAATTCTCCAAGTACGACATTGGGGCTATCGCAGGAAAAATCATTCTTCCTGCGACAGCCCCTTTTCTGCTTTACAATGAAATTTCTGCGCCGCATGTATTTCCTTCGGAGGCAAGATAGTGTATTATACAATTGTATTTTTATCGAGGTGATATGGAATGAGGCTCAGGGAAGCGGAAAGCTGCGCGTGCCTTTTTTGCGGCGGACGCGATGGAGTGCAGGTAGTCGCACGGGACGACGGCGCGGCGACGCTTGCGATTTGCGCGGCGTGCCGCAAGGAACTCATGGACGCGTGGTCGTCCGGCGTCATGCCGGAAACGGCGGCGCAATCGGAGCAGGGATACAGCGACGCAGCGATGCGCGTGATGGCGGAAGCCGCTGCGATGACAGAGGAAGCGTTTGAAGAAAAATACCTATCGGACGAAGTGGACCGCGTGGTTTTCGAGTATGTGCGCGGTTACGGGCAGACGGAGCTTTTGGGCGGCGCAATGGGGCTCCTTTCCATCATGACCGAGCAGGGCGCGGAAGTCGTCCGGGAACATATTGACGGGCTTGCCGAAAAAGGGCTGATATATCCCGTCGCCGGGAAGCCGGGCTGGTACGGCGCGGACTATCCGTTTGCCGACGATTGATTTTAATTCATTTTTAATGGTGCTTTTATTTGCCTGTAAAAGCGGGAGTATATGCTACGATCAGACGAGAAGATTTGTGTATTTTCAAGGAAGTGACAGACGATGAAGAAACGGGGACGCGGAAAACTGGCCGCACTGGCGGCAAGCTTGATTATCCTGTACGGCGGCTCTGTGAGCGAGGCGGCGGCGCTTTCGATACAGGAGGCGGTCGATCTTGCGCTGGCGCAGAATACGTCGCTCCGTATTACGGAAAAAGGCGAAGACACTGCGAAAGCGAATCTTAAAAGTGCGCGCGGTGCGAACAGCTTCGACGTCGGGCTCAGCGGCAGCTTGACGGACGGCAGGACGAACAGCGAATCGCGGCAGGACAACGGCTCCCTTTCTCTTCGCGTGGGGCTGCCGATTTATTCCGGCGGCAGGAACCAGGCGAATATCGAGAGCGCCGAGATTGGTGTGGACGCGGCGCGCCTGAAGACGGAGCGCGCGCGGGAGGATTTGCGCCTGTCGGTCATCCAGGCATATTACAATGTGCTGGAAGCGAAGAAAAAAACCGAGATTGGACAGGAAACTGTAGAGAAATATCAGGCGCATCTGACGAACGTGGAGCAGCTTTTCACGGCGGGCAGCAAGGCACGGCTTGACGTGCTGCGCTCCTCGGTGGAGTTGACGAACGCGCGGCAGGCGCTTTTGAAAGCGGAAAACGATTATGAAGTCAAGATGTTGACGCTGAAAAATCTTCTGCGAATCGACGCGAAAGAAGAATTGATCCTGACCGAGGATTTCAAGTTCGTGCCGTTCCATCCGGGCATGGACGCCTGCGTCGATTACGCGTATCTTCATCGGAAAGATCTTCTTATAGATCTTTACAATTTGAAACAGAGAGAGCTGGACGTCAAGGCGGCGCGGGCGGGATTCCTGCCGTCGCTGAGCCTGTCCGCATCTACGGGCGCTTCCGAGCGTTATAATCCGGGGTCGGATAACAGTCACAATTATCAAGTCGGCCTTTCGGCGAGTTGGAATCTTTTCGACAGCGGCGTGACGCAGGCTGCCGTGGACAAGGCGAAAACGGCCCGCGATCAGGCGGAGCTGACGCTGGTGAAGGACAAGGAAGACGTCAGCTTTGCGGTGCGCCAACTGTATTACAGCATGAGAGAGGCGGAGCGGCGCTTCTCCGTGACGAAAGCGGCGGTCAGCGAGGCCGAGGAAGATTATTATATCGCCAGCGAAAAATATCGCGCAGGGCAGGGAATCCTGCTCGACATCATCGACTCCCAGGAGGCGCTGGCCACGGCAGAGCTGAATTTCAACAGCGCGCAGTACGATTACGCACGATACAAGGCGGCAGTGGAAAATGCCATGGGTCTGGGACTCGGGGAAGACCCGGGGATTGCCGATCCCGTGCGGACGGCGGAGCGCGAGGCGTACATCAGGGAACGCGGCGGACTGCCGGATAGCCCGCCGAATTCCAAGGATTATCGCCGTGCCAAGGAAATCATAGACGCGAACACGCCAGCGAAATGGGCGGAAGAGGCTGCGAGAGAAGCGGCGGAAGCACGAGAGGGGAAGGGTGACAGATGAAAGGCATAGCAAAGGCGGCTGTCGCCGTCCTCATTGTCGCAGCGGCGGCTTTCGGCGGCTGGCAGTGGTATCAGAGCAAGCAAACGGCGACAGAGCAAGCGAAAATCGAAACGGTCAAAGTGAAGAAAATGGATTTGAAGTCCACGGTATCGGCGACGGGTACGCTTCGGCCGGTGGATTCGGTCGAGGTCAGCTCGAAAATCACGGCCCGAATCAGTTCGGTGCTGGTCAAGGAAAACGATCGCGTGACGGCGGGGCAGACCGTCGCGACGCTGGACGGCAAAGACTTCGAGGCGAAGCACGAGCAGGCGCAGTACAAGGTCGTCAACGCGAAAGCGAAATATGACCGTGTTTCTTACCTTTACAGTATTGGCGCGGACACGCAGGACGAATATGAGGACGCCGTCTACAACTACGAAACGGCACTGAGCTCTTTGGAGGTCACGGAGTCCGATCTCGCGGAGACGGTCATCACAGCGCCGATGGACGGCGTCGTCGTCGGCGAGCCTTTGACGCCCGGTACGATGGCGGTGCAGGGCAATTCCAATCCTACGGTCATCATGCGCATTGCCGATCTCTCGAGGAAACAGATCCGTGCGAAAGTGGACGAGACGGATATCGGCAGCGTGCGCGTCGGGCAAAAAGCTACTTTTACGGTAGACGCGTTTCCGAAGGCGACGTTTACGGCCAAGGTGTCGAAAATCTCTCAGACGGATGTGACGAACAGTTGGGAAACGTCCACGTCTTCCTCGTCCTCCTCATCGGTCAGCGTCGTCTATTACTATGTGACGCTGGATGTTGAAGACCCGGATGGCGTATTGTTGCCGGGCATGACTGCGCAGGTCGAGGTCACGACCTCAGACAAGCCGGGCGCATTGGCGCTCCCGATTGCCGCGCTGAAGACGAACTCTAAGGGCGCCTATGTGCTGCTCGCTCAGCCGGATGGATCCACGACGGAGCAGCAGGTCACGACGGGCATCTACAGCGACGAATACGTTGAAATTGTGGACGGGCTTTCCGAGGGCGACGAGGTCGTCAACAGTTACAAGGCGACGAGCAAAAAAGCCTCCGGCGCAGGCGCGGGTCAGCCGCGGATGGGGGGAGGCGGCAGAATGCCGCGCATGTGACGGAAGCGGGTGATGGTATGGCGAAATATGTCATCGAGCTTTCTGGCATCAAAAAAATCTATCAGGTGGGCGGGCAGGAGGTCGCCGCGCTGGCAGGCATCGACCTCAATATTACGAAAGGCGAATTCGCCGCATTGATGGGCCCTTCCGGTTCAGGCAAATCGACGCTGATGAATATTCTCGGCTGTCTCGACCGTCCCACCGTCGGCTCGTACAAACTGGACGGGCAGGAAGTTGCGACGCTTTCCGACGACGAGCTGGCGGTCACGCGGAATCGGCGGATCGGTTTCGTTTTCCAGAACTTCAATCTGCTTTCGCGGATCAGCGCGGCGGACAACGTGGCGCTGCCTCTTGTCTACGCGGGCGTCGGACGAAAAGAGCGCGAGGAAAAGGCGAAGAAGATCCTCGACGCGGTAGGCCTCGGCGATCGCGCCGAGCACCAGCCAAACGAGCTTTCCGGCGGTCAGCGGCAGCGCGTCGCGATCGCCCGGGCGCTGGTCAACGATCCGCATATTATCATGGCGGACGAGCCGACGGGCAACCTCGATACGAAATCGACAAAGGAAATCATGGAGATTTTCGAGGGATTGCACAAAGAGGGCCGCACGATTATCCTCGTCACCCATGAGCCGGATATCGCTGCCTGCGCCAGTCGCCAGCTTCTCGTGCGCGACGGATTGATTACCCGCGACGCGGGTAAGGGCGAGATCATGGATATTGTGTGAGGGGAGGTAGCGAACTTGCTGTTCACGGAAAGCGTGCGCATCGCTGTCAATGCGCTTTTTGCCAATAAGCTGCGCTCCCTTTTGACGATGCTCGGCATCATTATCGGTGTTGGCGCGGTCATCGCAATGGTGGCCGTGGGTATGGGCGTTACGCAGCGCGTGACGGACTCCATCGCGAGCCTCGGCAGCAATATGCTGATTATCCGCCCGGGCGCGTCCATGTCCGGCGGCCTTCGGGGCGCGGCGGGTTCGCGGACTACGCTGAAATACGAGGACGCCGTCGCCATCAAGAAAAAAGTCAAGGATGTTGAATATGTTTCGCCGACGGTGCAGAAAAACTATCAGGTCGTTTACGGCAATCAAAACTGGAATACCTCGGTCACGGGCGTGACGCAGGAATATATGTCCATTCGCGACCTGAGCGTTACGACCGGTTCCTTCATCACGGAGGAAGATATGAATACGCGAAATCGCGTCGCGGTCATCGGTATGACCGTCGCGTCGAATCTTTTCGGCGAGGCGAATCCGGTGGGCAAGACGATTCGCGTCAACAACCAGCCCTATCGTGTCATTGGCGTCCTGGAGAGCAAGGGCCAGTCCTCCGTGGGCCAGGACCAGGACGACGTAGTGATCGTGCCGCTGACAACGGCAATGGATCGACTCTTGGCGGTTACCTATGTGCAGACGATCAATGTGCAGGTGTCGAGCCAGCAGAAGATGGACGACGTGCAAAAGGATATCGAGACGCTGCTCCGTCAGCGCCATCACTTGACGGGAACCAAGGACGACGACTTTCAGGTCCAGAATTTGACGAGCCTCATGACCACGATGAACGAGACAACGACGATGCTGACGCTTTTCCTCGGCAGTATCGCGGCAATCTCGCTGATCGTCGG
>JAFZRW010000166.1 GCA_017619685.1 Schwartzia sp. (in: firmicutes) | reverse complement strand
TATCTGGGGCGCGCGGCGGGTGTTCCGCATTTCGATGATGCTGATGCTGGTTACAGGCGTCTTGTTTTCATTGTTGACGTATTTCGGTGCGGGGTGGCTGATCGAGTATCAATTCATTCGCGATCCGCGCGCGTATTATTCCGTGGTCGTGCTGGCGCCGGCGATTTTCTTCGTGACGCTGCTCGCGAGCTCGCGCGGGTATTTGCAGGGCTGGCAGCGTATGACGCCGACGGCGGTCTCGCAGATCGTCGAGCAGATTTTCCGCGTGATCACGATGGTGCTCTTGGCGCGGTTGTTCCTGCCGATGGGGCTTGAGTATGCGGCGGCAGGCGCGAGCTTTGGCGCGTGCGCGGGCGCGGTGACGGGACTTATCGTGCTGGTCTGGTACCACTGGCAGCTCGATCGCGATATCCGGCGCGACTACACGCCGGAGGAACTGTTGCCGAAGACGGACGTGGAGCAGGAATCCTGCTGGAAAATTCTTCATCGTTTGTTCAAGCTGGCGCTTCCCGTTTCGGCGGCGAGCATCATGCTTCCCGTCGTGTCGAATCTCGATCTCGCCATTGTGCCGCAGCGTCTTGAAGTCGCGGGTTACACGGTCAATCAGGCGACGGAGCTTTTCGGCTACCTGACGGGTATGGCGGTGCCGCTCATCAATCTTTCGACGATCATTACGGCGTCGCTGGCGGTCAGCATCATTCCGGCGCTGTCCGAAGCGCGGGCAGTGGGGGACAAGGCGCGCATTTATGAGCAGTCCGCCGCGGGTATTCGCATTTCTCATTTTGTATGTTTTCCGGCGTTCATCATCGTGCTGATGCTTGCGACGCCGATTTCGACGCTGATTTACAGTGCGCCCGGCGCGGGCCCCGCAGTTTGGGCCTGCTCGTTCAGTATCGTGCTCTTGGGGCTTCATCAGGTTTCGACGGGAATCCTGCAGGGACTCGGACATCCGACGATCCCGATGGTCAATATGATCCTGGCGGCGGTCGCAAAAGTGATCTTGAACTGGACGCTGACGGCGATACCGACGCTGGGCATTCTCGGCGCGGCGTTCGCGACGGCGGCGGATATGGGCGTCGCCGCGTTCATCAATATGTTCTTTATCTATAAATACGTCGGCTGTTCGATGGAGTGGAAGCATCTTTTCAAGGCGTGCTGCGCATCCGTCGTCATGGCGATCGCGGTGAAGCTTTTCTATGATACGACGTTCGCGGCGTGGGGCATCAACGCTGTCTCAACGTTTGGCGCGACTTTCGTCGGCTGCGCAGTCTATATTGCGGCAATGCTCGTGATCGGAGGCATCGGCGAGGAGGACATGGAGCGCGTGCCGATGGTCGGTCATACCTTTATCCGCGTTCTGCGTCGCATCGGCGTTTTCAAGACGCCGGCGGAGAATGAATCATGATGAAACGATATGTACTTGTTTATAATCCCGTGTCGGGACACGCGACGTTTCGTCACAGCCTCGATACGATCATCGAGGCGTTCCAGAGGCGGCGGACGATGCTGGTTCCGTACCGGACAAGTCCGGGCGACGAACGGCAGATGGCGGACTTCCTTCGCGAGGTACAGCCGGAGGGCGTGCTTGCGGCGGGCGGCGATGGGACGCTGCATGAAGTGGTCAACGTCGTGATGCGCGAAGAGCTTTTGCTTCCGATCGGTATTATCGGCAGCGGCACATCGAACGATTTCGCAACGTATCTCGGAGTCAACAACGATCTCGAATCGTATTTCGACTGCATTGTCGACGACGTTTCCCGTGCGGTGGATGTGGGCTGCGCGAACGGGGAATATTTTATCAATGTGGCCAGCGCCGGCGCGCTGACTTCCGTCGCTCATGAGGTCAACGTGCGCCTCAAGCACGCGATGGGGAAGATGGCGTATTATCTGCGCGGCATCGGCGAGATCCCGAAGCTTCATAAGCTTCATTTGCATATCAAGGCGGACGATACGGAGGTCGAAACGGGCGCGTATCTTTTCGTCATCGTCAACAGCTCCGTTGCCGGCAGTATGCAGAACGTGGCCGTCGACGCGAAAATCGACGACGGCAAGCTCGACCTTCTCGTCGTGAAGGATTCCGGCGTTGCGGAGTTCATGGCGCTGGCAAAAGACGTGGTGTCCGGAAATATCAAGCCGGGAGAAAAGAATCTGATTCATATACAGGCAAAATCCTTCGTCGTAGAGGCGGACGAGCCGACGGAAAGCGATCTGGACGGCGAGCGCGGCCCCGCGCTTCCGCTTCGGGTGGAGACGATCAAGCGCGCCGTTCGCATCTATACGATGGCGGAGCAGGGGAGAGACGAAGAATTGGAGGGGACAGGCGAATGACGGATACGAACAGGCTGGGATTTGAAACGGTCGCGCTGGACGACGAAGCCTCGGCGCTCGTCATCGTCGACCAAACGCGTCTGCCGAACGAGCGGAAAATATTGCGGCTGACGACGCAAAAAGAGACCTGGGACGCGATCTATCTGCTGCAGGTGCGCGGCGCTCCGGCTATCGGCGTGGCGGCGGCGTATGGGATCTATCTCGCGGCGAAGGGGATTGAGACGTCGGACTACAGCGAGTTTGAAAAGAAATTCGCCGAGGCGAGGGAATATCTGAATTCCGCGCGTCCTACGGCAGTCAATCTTTCCTGGGCACTTTCGCGCATGGGAAAGATTGTCGAGGCGGGACGTGAAGAAGGCGTTGCGGCAATAAAAAAACGCCTGCTGGCGGAATCGCGCGCCATACAGACGGAAGATATCGAGATGTGCCGAAAGATCGGCGAGCACGGCCTTTCGCTTTTGAAGCCCGGCATGGGACTGCTCACGCATTGCAATGCGGGACAGCTGGCGACGAGCCGATACGGTACGGCGACGGCGCCGATGTATCTCGGCCATGAGCGCGGCTACGGCTTTCGGATTTTCTGCGACGAGACGCGTCCGCTTTTGCAGGGCGCACGCCTGACCGCTTACGAGCTTTCCGCGGCGGGCATGGATGTGACGCTGCTCTGTGACGGCATGGCGGCTTCGGCGATGAGAAACGGCTGGGTGGACGCCGTTTTTACCGGAGCCGATCGTGTGGCGGCAAACGGCGACGCTGCGAACAAGATCGGTACGTTCCCGCTGGCAATCGCGGCAAAGCGTTTTGGCGTGCCGTTTTACATCTGCGCGCCGTCTTCGACCATCGACATGAAGACGTCGACGGGGAAGGACATCAAGATCGAACAGCGTCCGGCGGAGGAAGTCACGACCATGTGGTATAAAGAACGCATGGCGCCCGAGAATATCAAGGTGTTCAATCCCGCGTTCGACGTGACCGACGCCGACCTGATTACAGCGATCATCACGGAAAAAGGCGTGCTGCGCCCTCCGTTTACCGAGTCGCTGAAAGCGGCAATCAATGTATAAAGGAAACGACATAAAAAGCCCCCGCCCGGAATCGGGCGGGGGCTTTTACGTATGCTGTTATCTCTTTGCCAATGTCGGTCTTGCCGTCGAGACGTCGACTTCACTGGGCACATAGAGAATCATCGCGTCCGTGATGCGGCGTGCTTCGCAGTCAAGAATGTACGAGACGCCGTTGATGAAGTCGCAAATTCTGCGTTGCTCCGGACCGTCCACGCGCTCAAAATTCACAATGGCTGCGCGGTTCATCAGCAAATCGTCCGCGATGCGCGCGACCTGATCGAAGTTTGACGGCACATGGATCTCCATGGCAAGCTCCGGCACTTTCGTCGTGTGCACCGTTAGTTTCGGGCGCTGCGACGAGGCCGTTTTGTCAACCGACGATACGACGGAAGATTTGGCCGGCGAAGATTTTGCAGTCGCCGCAGACGCCGCAAAAGGAACAGAGCCGACGGCCGCTTTATGCGTCTCGGTCAGGCTTTCCTCTTCTTCGAGTTCTTCTTCGTCAAACTCGTCTTCTTCGAAGTCTTCCTCGTCCCCAAGATCGATCAATGCTTTGAATTTGTCCACCAGTCCCATAATAATTCCTCCACTGCCTGATTGCCCATAAAGTTCTTCCCCTACGGCATTTGCCTCATCGGACTCCCCAATCCTAGAAAGCGCGAAATTGCTCGCTGCTTTCGCGAGGCGTGCATTCGAATCCCCATCCGAATGCGTAAAAACGTTATTGCTATTGATGGTAATTTACACTATACCGCATTTTTGTTAGATATGCAAGATAAAAATTCCCTTTACGGGAATTTTTTCATGGAAATTTCACAAAGTCATCTGTCTCAGAAGTTATGCACGTGCCGCCTTGACCGCATTCTTCCGCGTCCGGCCGCGCGTGGTGTGATCGAGGACGGCTTTGCGGAGACGCACGTTTTGCGGGGTGACTTCGACAAGCTTGTGTTTTACGGGCGTTGCTGACGGACGGGACGCAATCAGCGCATTTGAGGACGCAGATAGTTTTTGCACCGCGCTTGCCGCCTTTCCTGAACGGGAACAAAAAATCTTGTCCTTGTATTATGTGGACGGTTTGACGCTTCGCGCCATCGGTGCGAAGTTAGGAATGAAGGCAAATCATGTTTCTGTTGTCAAG
>JAFZRW010000165.1 GCA_017619685.1 Schwartzia sp. (in: firmicutes) | reverse complement strand
TTCGTGCATCTGTCGAGGGATTTTTTCGACTGTATAGGAAAGGCCCTCGAAGGCGTAGCATCGCTACGTCGAGAGGGCATTGACGACGACAGTCGGAAAAAGAACCGGCAGAGGCGCGGAGGGACTTGTTCGGCGTTTCCTAAAGGAAAGAGGGGAATCTATATGCGGCTGCCTTCGGTACTTTCCATCGCCGGAAGCGATTCCTCCGGCGGCGCGGGCATTCAGGCCGACATCAAGACGGCGATCGCCAACGGTGTTTTCGCCATGAACGCGGTCACCGCGCTGACCGCTCAAAACACCATGGGCGTGACGGATATTCACGAAGTTCCGCCGGAATTTTTAGGCGCAGAGATTGACGCGGTCTTCGACGACATCCGCCCCGACGCGGTGAAAATCGGCATGGTCGCGTCGCCGCCCTTGATCCGCGTCATCGCGGAGAGGCTTTTAGCCCACGATGCGAAGCACATCGTCGTCGACCCGGTCATCGTAGCCGCCAGCGGTTCAAGGCTCTTGCGCGAAGATGCGGCCGAAGTGCTGACGGCGGAGCTTTTTCCGCTGGCGGAAGTCGTCACGCCAAACCTGCCGGAGCTTTTCGTGTTGGACGCCATCGCCGGCGGCTCTCCGGAAAGTTTGGAGACGTACGCCACAATGGTCGCCCGTGTCGAGGCGGCAAAACGCATCCTGTCGCGGCTCGGCGCGGCTGTACTCGTCAAGGGAGGCCACGCCGCAGGACGCTCGGACGACGTGCTTGTCACCCGTGAAAGCGTCGAGGTCTTTCCCGCCGAGCGCATCGACACCCGAAACACCCATGGCACGGGCTGCACCCTTTCCACCGCCATCGCGTCCAATCTCGCCAAAGGCATGAATCTTTCGCAGGCGGTTCGCCGCGCAAAAGCCTATGTGACGGGAGCGCTCTCCGCAGGGCTGGACTTGGGGCACGGCAGCGGTCCCCTGCATCACGGCTTCGCGCTCCAAAGCGAATTTTCGGGAGCGCCAAATGCCTGACCTTTCGCCCGCCGCTTTCGCCGCGCACCTCGCCCCTGCCGCCTGCGTCTTCGCCGCCGCTTTCCTCCAGGCGGCGACCGGGTTCGGCCTCGTAATGATCGCCGCGCCGCTTTTGATGTATTTTTACGACCCGAAGCTCGTTATCCTCGTCGTCGCGCTCGTCGCCTGCTGCGGCAATGTGACGCAGAGTTTTCTGCTGCGCCGTCATACGCGCTTCGCGCTCGTCGGTTGGCTGACCTTGGGCGCGCTGGCAGGGCAGCCCATCGGCCTTCGGATTTATCAGGCAGTGCCGGGCGCCTGGCTGAAGCTCATCGTCAGCGTCGTGATTCTGCTTTCTCTGACTCTGATGCAGGCGTTCCACGTCCACGCGGAAATCCGCCCGCGAAACAGCTTTATCACGGGCATGATTGCCGGAACGATGGCGACCACCACGGGCATGAGCGGACCGCCGCTGATTCTGTACTTTTCCCACGCGCGTCTTTCGCCGGAAGAAATCCGCGCCGTCGCCTGCACCTTCTTCGCCGCGAGCAATATCCTCGCCCTGACCGCCTTTTATCTCGGCGGCGTCGATTTTTCCGAAGCGCTCCGCGAAGCGCCCTACATCCTGCCGGGTCTGGCGCTGGGCGTTGCGGCGGGCTATGTGGCGGCGGGACGCCTCCCCGCGAAAGAGTTCCGCCGCGTGCTTTACGTCGTCCTCGTCGCCATGTGCCTGCACACGATCTGGACGGCAATCCAATCGCTGTAGAATGAACCAATCAGTACATATATCGAGGTTATTGGCTTATGAAAGAGATTCTTTGGATTCGCCACGGGCAAAGCGTCGGCAACGCGGGCATGCCCACCGAGAACCGCTCCTCGTTTCCGCTTTCGCCCTTGGGCGTCGAGCAGGCAAAGGCGCTGGCAGGCAAGCTGCCCTTCACGCCGGACCTCATCGTCTCGTCTCCGTTCCGCCGCGCATGGGAAACCGCCGCGCCTGTCGCGGCACGTTATCCCTATATCCCGATGGAAATCTGGCCCGAGGTTCATGAATTCACTTACCTTTCCCCTGCCACCTGCGTCGGGACTACCACCGAGGACCGGAAGCCGAGGGTCAGGGAATACTGGACGCGCCTCGACCCCGACTATCGCGACGGCGGCGACGCCGAAACCTTCCGCGACGTCATGAATCGTGTGGAATATGCGCTTGAACACCTCGCCAGCCGATGGGAACAGCATATTGTCATCTTTTCCCACGAACAATTCATAAAGTGCGTGCAGCTCGCCCTCCGCGCCCCCGATATGACGACCGAGGAAAAAATGAGTTCCTTCCCGTCGATGCCCCGGATACGAAACTGTGAAATGATTCCGCTGCCTTTATAGTGCGGCGGAACTTTTTTTGCACGTTTGCAAAAAATCTTCAAATTTCTCAAAAAAATGAGTATCTTCTCTTGAAAATCACTTGACAAACAAGAAAACGTGTATTATTCTTGACGCAGATTCACAAATTTTCCGCAGGAAACACAGAGGAAACGTGGACACTCTTTCGTCTCCTCCGGAAACGGCGTGAATCTGCCGTATTATTTTTCTATATTATTTATAAGGAGGAGTTTCTTATGAAAAAAACTCTCGTATCCGCTCTGACGACGGCTCTCGTCGTCGGCGCAGCCTCGACGACCTTCGCCGCGGCGAATCCGTTCGAGGACGTCCCTGCCGACCATTGGGCTTATGACGCTATTGCGCAGTTAGCTGCCGACGGCGTTATCGAAGGCTATGGCGACGGAACCTATCGCGGCGACCAGGAAATCACCCGCTACGAAATGGCGCAGATGGTGGCTCGCGCGATGGCGAAGGGCAACGGCGTGGACAAGGCCCTGATCGACAAGCTGGCCGCCGAATTCGCCGACGAGCTGAACAACCTCGGCGTTCGCGTTGCCGCCCTCGAGAAGAAGGTCGACAATGTGAAGTGGACCGGCACGATGCGCTACCGCTATATCAGCGAGCGTCATGACCTTACCAATTGGGGCGGCGATTCCGAGAGAGGAAATTCGCAGTACGTTACGTTCCGCCTCGAGCCGGAAATGCAGATCAACAAGAACTGGACCGGTCATGCCCGCATCGACTACAGCACGGATATGGACAGGGCACGGAACGCGACGAACCAGCAGATTTTGGCAGACGGAACAGACGAATTCGTGGTCGAGCGCATGTGGGTGCAGGGCGACTACAACAACTTCCAGATTCTGCTCGGCAAGCTGCCGCATTTCACCAATGTCGACAACGGTATGGTGTTCGATGACAACGTATCCGGCGGCCAGATTACCGTCGGCTCGAATGTCAAGGCGACGCTGACCGTCGGGCGGACCAACAATCTCGACGGTTTCAACGGTCAGGCTCTTTTGGGCCCGGGCGCTGACGGAACGTCGAGCTATCAGGCTATTGAGCTTTACAATGACCGCGACCAGAAGTTCACTTGGGGCGTCGGCTACCATCATGTCATGAACCGCGACTATTTCGATGGGATCTATGGCAACGGCAACGACAGCAAGAAAGCGGCGAACATTTGGGATTTGGGCCTCGGCTACAAGTTCTCCGACGCGATTGCCCTGAACGGCGCCTATGCCTGGAACTCGGCAACGGATGAAGGCGCTTGGGGAGGCTTCGGTCCGCGCAGCACCAAGCACGCTTGGACGGTCGAGCTCGACTTCATGGGAGCCGATCCCGAGGAAGCCGGTTCTTGGGGCGCATTCGTCGCCTATCGCAAGCTCGGCGGCGCAGCTGTTGTCGCGCCGACCTACGACGCCATCGGCGCAGGGCAAAAAGGCTGGGAGCTTGGCGTCGACTATGTGCCGTTCAAGAATTTCCAAGCCACCGTCAAGTATTTCTGGGGCAAGGATATGAGTCCGATCAGCGGCATTTCCGACTCCAATGCCAGCAAGATTTTCACCGAGCTGAACTTCTTCTTCTGATTTTTCCGGAACCCATCAAAGCCCCGGCAGGCAAACGCCCGCCGGGGCTTTTTCATGCTTTTGATGATTCCCCGTTTTTATATTTTTCCATTTTTCTTTCATGTATACACGTCTTGCATATTGCCCTGCGTGGAAATATGTGCTATCATAGGGCGCGTAGCACCGCCGAAAGCAAATACGCGACGCTGAAAGATGCGGCGTTTTTGGGATTGGACGATGCACGAGCCGTTTTATTATTTTATTGTGTAGGAGGAATTATTGTATGAGCATGAAGAAATCTCTTGTTTCCGCGCTTACGACCGCGCTGGTCGTCGGCGCAGCCTCGACGACCTTCGCCGCGGCGAACCCGTTCGAGGACGTCCCTGCCGACCATTGGGCGTACGACGCCATTGCCCAATTAGCCGCCGACGGCGTTATTGAAGGCTACGGCGACGGCACCTATCGCGGCGACCAGGCAATCACCCGCTACGAAATGGCGCAGATGGTGGCCCGCGCCATGGCGAAGGGCAACGGCGTTGACAAGGCCATGATCGACAAGCTGGCCGCCGAGTTCGCCGACGAACTGAACAGCCTCGGCGTCCGCGTCACGGCTCTTGAAAAGAAAGTGGACAACGTGAAATGGTACGGCTTGTTCCGTTACACCTATGCGCGTGAGCGTGAGGAAAACGACATGCACAACCATCGCAACACCAACGACCTGCGCATCCGCCTGTCGATGACCGCGAACATCAACGAGCACTGGACGGGCAACGGCCGTATCGAGTACATCGGCGACATGGCCGACGCGATCAACACCACGGGACAGAGCCACGCCGGCACGGATATTCGTGTAAACCGCGCATGGGTCGAGGGCAAATATAGTTCGACGATGATCCAGCTCGGCAAATTCCCGGCCTTCACCGACGTGGACAACGGCATGGTCTATGATGCCGACCTCGCCGGCGGTCTCGTGAAGTTCGGCAACAAGGCGAACGTCAAGCTGATGGCCGCCCGCGTCGGCAACGATAACCACGCCTTTGGTTTTGAGCGTGGCGTGAATGTTGGCACAGCCAGCTACCAGTCCATCGAAATCAACAGCGACCCGAACCAGAAGTTCACCGTCGGCGCAGCCTATCATCATTTTTCGACCAAAGATCTGAATCTCATCGGCGATCCCGACAATGTTCCCGGCCGTACCTACAACGCCGACGCGCTCAATATTTGGGAAATCGGCATGGGCTACCGCTTCGACAATAACGTGAAGCTTGCCGGCGCTTATGCAAAGAACACCAGCGGCGACTTCGAGACGAAGCATCGTCAGGCGTGGAACCTCGAACTCGACTACAAGGGCGTGGACTCTTCGACCCCCGGTTCTTGGGGCGCCTTCCTCGCTTATCGCCACCTCGGCAACTACGGCGTCATTGCACCGACCTACAACACGATGTGGAACGACAAGAAGGGCTTCAACTGCGGTCTCCAGTACACGCCGATCAAGAACGTCGTCACGATCTTCGAGTATTACACGGGCAAGCGCATCACCACCGACAGGAAGCAGAATACCATCTTCGCCCGCGTGGAAATGTATTTCTAAGAAGATTTTCCGAAAACCGGATTCCAAACGGCCCCGCTCCGTATCGCTACGGCGCGGGGCCGTTTCTTTTTCTCCCAACAAAAGCAGCGACAACACAAAAGCAGGAAGCGTTTCCGCTGTCGGCAGATGCTTCCTGCTTTTTTATACCGTCATATTTTTCTTTACATACTTTTCCACGTCCTTGAAAAACGACCGAAAAGCGTGGCGGCAGGCGTCCATCGTCTTGTCGTCCGACTCGGCGAAAGAGCGGCGCAAAAGCACCGTGCCGGTAGCGGCGTCCACTAACCGCAAATCGCCTTCGGCTTCGGCATGATAGCTGTAATAACCGAAGGAATGGCTGACGGACTGGGTATAATCGATGCGTTTGACTTCATGGCGCTTTCCCTGTTTGTCGGTCCAGGATTCGTCGTGGGTCGTCGAGCTGGTCGTGACCCACGCCGCAGGCGGATGCCATGTGGGCACCAGTTCGCAACGACGGATGTCCGCTTCCACCAAAAGCCTCGGCGTCCCGCTGTCCAAACGGAGCTGTTCCCGCCGACGGGCTTCTTCGTAAAACGCGAAGCGAATCGCCCGTTCCTTGACCGCGTCTCCCGTCATTTTCTCCGGCAACAGCACCCCGGAAAGCGCCACGGATACGGCGTTCTCTCCGGGCGTCTTCATTCTGAATTTTCCCTTTCTGGCGTCTTTCACCGTATCGGCAAATTCCTCGGCCAAGTCCTTATACATATCGAGCGCGTCGGCGAAATATGCCCGGTCGCTGTTTTCAAAGGAAAGCACGGCGCGCCCCTGCGCGTCGAACAGCGTGTAGTCCACGTCCATGATCCGCAATTCCATCTCCCGCTCGGGGATGACATGAACGACGGGATAGGAATAATCCCTCGTGACGCGGGTGCCGCTTTCGTCCCGGCGTTCCGTCCATTCCCGCAGGGTAAAATGGAACGTGGTCTCCGGTGAAATGTCGATGCGCACCCAATTCTCGCGGAAATGCGGCACAATATATCCGTCCGCCATGGTCAGGCGACGAATCTCCGCAGCCCTGACCGAAGCGTCCGGCACAGGCGCAAGCAGCGAAGCAAAGGGCGCGATCGTTTCACGGATGCGCTGTTCGGCGATGTCAGGCGCGAGACGCAAAAGATTCGCGTCCTTGAGCTTCTTGGCGAGACGACGGTGCAGATAGTCGTTCTGTCGGAAAACGGCGGAGCTTTCATCCCCGTCCGTGGCGAAGGCGTTCAGATCGTCGGAAACGCTCATCGGAAACAGCACCAGCTTTTTCATCGCGCGAAGCTCCGCTCCCGTGTCGAGCCAAAGTCCGCCGTAAGCAAGCGCCGACGCATGCCATGCCGCGAAAAAAAACGCGGCGAACAGAGTGCGAACGACCTTCATGCTGTCTCCTCCCTTCCCCGCGCCATACTTTTTCTTCGCTTATGATTGTATGAATTATCTCTTTGCCCTGTCTGAGAGAAAGATTAACCGCGCATTAAAAAAACGACGCCCGAAGACGTCGTTTTTCGTATCTTGTTTTTCACTGCGTCAGGAGTTCCTTGACAATCCCGTTGACCAGCTTGCCGTCCGCGCGGCCTTTGACCTTCGGCATAAGCTCCTTCATGACTTTGCCCATGTCCTTCGGCGACGCCGCGCCGCTGGCGGCAATGGCTTCCTTCACGAGGCTCCGCACCTCGTCCTCCGAAAGCTGCTGCGGCAGATATTCCATCAGGATGGCAATCTCGGCCTCAGCCTCGGCGACAAGGTCGTCGCGTCCGCCCTTTTTGAAGTCCTCGATGGAATCGCGCCGCTGCTTGACTTCCTTGCTGATGACGCCAAGCACGTCCTCGTCACCGAGTTCCTTTTTGCCGTCAATCTCAAGCTGGCGAACCGCGCCGCGCACGAGGCGAATGACGGAAAGCCGCTGTTTCCCGGCTTCCTTCGCCTTCATGGCGTCCTTCATATCCGCAGTGAGCTGTTCTTTAAGCGACATACGGAAGACCCCTTATGCCTTAAACTTGCGCTTGCGCGCAGCTTCCGATTTTTTCTTGCGACGCACGCTCGGTTTCTCGTAGTGCTCGCGTTTGCGGACTTCGGCTAACGTACCGGCTTTTTGCGACATCCGCTTGAAACGGCGGAGCGCGCTGTCAATGCTTTCGTTTTTGCCGACCTTGATCTCGTTTGCCATGACTATCCCCCCCTCCAGATATGTTGGGAGTAAGTAAATTTTGCGTAAATTCTCAAAAAAGAATCGCGCTTAAATATTATACACGATGGGATGCGATACGTCAATGAAAATCAACCCGGGGGCCATTGCATGGAGCGTCCGCCCAGCAGATGGAAATGCAAATGCATGACGGTCTGTCCGCCTTCCTCTCCTGCGTTGGTGACGACGCGGAAGCCTTTCGAGAGTCCCAGCTCTTTCGCCAGCTTCGGCACCACGTCGCAGAAAATATGCGCGGCCAGCTCCCTGTCTCCGTCGCCGAGGTCGGCGGCGCTGACGACGTGCTTCTTCGGGATGATAAGCACATGGGTCGGCGCCTGCGGCTCCAAGTCCTTGAATGCCGCCACCGTGTCGTCCTCGTACACCATCGTCGAAGGGATTTCCCCCGCCGCAATCTTGCAAAAAATGCAGTCTGCCATTCGTTTTCCCTCCTTCCGCAGAAAACGAGAGGTTTTCAAAAATCAGAACATAGATTATTTCGTGACGAAACGAAAAAATCCTGCCGTAAACAAAAATATGAGAGCACCGACCTATTCTTCACTCTTCACTCTATGCCTCTTCTCCCCAAAAGCCATCCTGATAAAGCCTTGTAAGGCGCATCGGGGAAATCTCCCCTAATTTGACCGGGGCGTCTGTATAGACGCGGAAATATCCTCCCGTCAGCCCGTCGGCGACGCCGTCCGTTTTCGTCTCGAACAGTACGTCTTCCGTCTTGCCGACAAGGCGCCCACGGATTTCCCGCGCCGCGTTCTCCGCCGCTTCCTCCATGCGGCGCACGCGCTCCTTTTTCACCGCCGCCGGAAGCTGCCCCTCCATGCGCGCGGCGGCCGTTCCCTCGCGGCGCGAATATGGAAACACATGAACCTTCGCGAAATCCATCCGCGAAACAAAATCGAGGCTTTCCTCGAAAAGCGCCTCCGTCTCCCCCGGAAAGCCCACAATGACGTCGGTGGTAATCGAAACCTCCGGCACGGAAGCGCGCACATTTTCCAAAAGCCGTGCGAAGGCCGCCTTGTCATAATGGCGGTTCATGGCACGGAGAATCACGTCGGAGCCGGCTTGCAGCGGCAGATGCAGATGCTTCGCGAATCGAGGCTCGTCCCGCAGCAGCGCGAAAAGCTCGTCCGAAAGCTCGACGGACTCCAATGAACCGAGCCGAAGACGCGCAAGACCGCCGAGGGACAAAATCTCCCGCGCCGCATCCGCCAGCGTCACATTTTCCGTGAAGTCTCGTCCGTAGGCGCCGAGATGGATGCCCGTCAAAACGATCTCCTTGAAGCCCGCGTCGATCAGCTTTTGCGCTTCGCGCCTGACGCTGTCCAACGGTCGCGACCGAAGCGGGCCGCGGGCGTAGGGAATGATGCAGAACGTGCAATAGTTTTCGCAGCCCTCCTGGATTTTCAGGAAGGCGCGGGTGCGCGTCGGCGCGCCGTACAGCGGGATGTCCTCGAAGTCCTGCGCCGTCATCACGTCGCCCACGTCGAAGACCACGCCGTCTTCCCGCGCCGCCCGCTCGACCAGCTCGACGATGCGCGCCCTGTCGCGGGTGCCGACCACGAGGCGCACGCCGTCGAGGGCCGCTATCTCCTTCGGCGAAAGCTGAGCATAACAGCCCGTCACGGCGATGATTGCTTTTTCATTTTCCCGCCGCGCGCGCCGAATGATCTGGCGCGACTTCTTCTCGCCCAGCGCCGTAACGGAACAGGTGTTGACGATACAGACGTCCGCCGCTTCGCCGAAAGGGACAATCCGATAGCCCGCCCGCAGGAACAGCCCCTCCATCGTCTCCGTCTCGAACTGATTGACCTTGCAGCCCAGCGTTATGAATGATACTCGTTGCACACTTTCTCCCCGTTCCTATAATATCAACACAGCCACATATTCCATTGCAAAAGAGTGGAGTGTGAAGAGTGGAGTTATTAGAGAGGTATGTATCATCTTCACTCTTCACTCTCAACTCTTCACTCTTCACTCTCAACTCTCAACTCTCAACTCTCCACTCTCATTCCCCAAGTCTCCTTTGACGTGCTGCACAATCGCCAATGCCGCGACCGCCGCCGTTTCCGCCCGCAATATTCTCGACCCCAGCGTCACCGCCGCAAGGCCTGCTTTCTTCATCTGCTC